>JBGPLV010000177.1:0-4569 GCA_041486625.1 Elusimicrobiota bacterium | reverse complement strand
TCACTTTATTTGCGATTCTATTCGCCTTCATCGGGGTTCAAATTCTGGCGCTGGGAATCATCGGCGAATACGTGGGCCGGATTTATAATGAAGTGCGCAAGCGCCCGCGGTTTGTCATCAGGCACGTCTATTCCAAGGCGGACCATCCGCCGTTAGTGAGGAACCACGCATGAGAGTTTTTATTACAGGAGGCGCAGGATTTTTGGGGTCGCATCTCGCGGAAGGATTCTTGAAGCGCGGTGACGATGTGACGGTGATGGACATGGCCCCCTCGCTTAAAGTGGAGCACCTCTTGTCCAATCCCCGCTTCCGGTATGTGCGCGACTCGGTCATGAACATGGACATGCTTGAAAATTTAATCGTCCAATCGGACCTTATTTATCATCTGGCCGCGGTGGTGGGCGTGGAGCATTACGTGGGCGACCCGTATGAAGTCCTGAACGTCAACATCAACGGTACCCAGAACGTGCTTAAGCTCGCTCACCGCTACAACAAGAAGCTGGTGTTCTCCTCGACCTCCGAAGTCTATGGCCGCAACGCCAAAGTGCCTTTCAAAGAGGATGACGACCGCGTGCTGGGATCCACCCGCATCGACCGCTGGTGCTATTCCACGTCCAAGGCGGCCGGTGAGCATTTCTGCTTTGCCTACCGGAAGCTGGGGCTTCCGGTCGTCATCGTCCGCTACTTCAACATCTACGGTCCGCGCCTGGACAAGATCGATGTGGGACGCGTGCTCACGATCTTCATGGGACAACTCCTGCGCAACGAGCCGCTCACCGTGATCGGCGACGGCCGGCAGACCCGCTGTTTCACCTATGTCGATGACGCGATCCGAGCGACCATGGCCGCCGGCCTGGTTCCCGAAGCGGTCGGAGACATCTTTAATATCGGCACCGACCGGGAGACCCCCATCCTTGAGCTCGCCCAGATCATGATCAAGATCACGGGCGCCAAATCCACCATCCAGTTCGTCCCGCAGGAAAAGATTTACGGGTCGAGCTATGAGGACATCCCGCGCCGGGTCCCGGACAACTCCAAGATGAAAAATATCCTGAAGGTCAACATGGACGTATCTCTGGAGGACGGGCTTGCCAGAACCATCGACTGGTTTCAAAAGGCCCACTTCGACGCCTCGAAGGCTCCCGTAGGTATGTAGGGGCGCACCGCTGTGCGCCCTCACCCGTAATGCAAATCGCATTAAAGATCGACGTCGACACCTATCGCGGCGCCTACGACGGCGCTACACACTTGGCCTCCTTCCTGCATGCTCAAAAGATCCCCGCCAGTTTTTTTGTGAGCCTCGGCCCTGACAATTCCGGGCGGGCGGCCACCCGCGTTTTTCGTCACCCAGGGTTCTTCAAAAAGATGAAACGCACCCGCGCTGTCTCCGTTTACGGCTGGCGGACGGCGCTCTCCGGCACGTTGCTCCCCGCCCGGCCGATCGGCGCTTCTTTCGGCGATCGGTTCCGCCAGTGGCGCGACTGGGGGTTCGAGGTGAGCCCGCACGGATACGATCATATTTTGTGGCATGACGAGGCCTCCCACTGGGACGAGGGACGAGCGAAGAGGGAATTGGAGAAGGTAGTTGAGGTCTATGAACACATATTTGGGGAAGAGCCCAAAAGCTTTGCCGCTCCGGGATGGCAAGCCGGCGAGGGCGCCTGGAAGGCGATGGAAAGTCTGAGTCTTCTTTATCACAGCGATACGCGCGGTTCACACCCTTACTTCCCGAAGCTGAACGGCACTGTTTTAAAAACGCTCGAAATCCCGACCACGCTTCCCACTTGGGATGAAATGCTCGCTTGGGACGGGATTACGCGGCATAACCTTGTTGATGAAACCTGGAAGCTTCTCGAGGGAGATCGCCTAAATGTCTGGACGATCCACGCGGAATTTGAGGGGTCCGTCTATTTCCCACAGTTCCATGAGTTTGTCGAGCGTGCGGAGCATGAAAACCTGAAGTGGATGTTCTTGCCGAATGTCGCGAGTGAATTATTAAACGATCTGTCACGGGTGCCTTGCGATACAATTGAGCAAGGGAGCCGGCCGGGCCGCGCCGGCACCGTGACCTGCCAACATGGATGAGCGATTTTTAAAAGAAGAAGGAGCCGAAGTCTTCACGGGGAACGAGCTAATCCTCAAAGGGGCGCTCGAGTCTGAGTGCGCTCTCATCACGGGATACCCGGGATCTCCGGTTTCGGACATTTTTGACACCGCCTATGCGAACCGCGAGCTTCTCAAAAAGCGCGGGATCCTGGCGGAGATGGCCAATAACGAAGCGCTGGCGGTGGCGCGCTTGAATGGCTCCCGGATGGCGGGCGTCCGCGCGATGGCCGTCATGAAAAGCGTCGGCCTGCATGTGGCGGCCGACGGCTTGGCGCTCGGCAATCTTTCGGAGCCGAACAATGAAGGCGGGAGAATCGTGGTGGTGGGCGATGATCCCTGGATCGATTCAACCCAGATCAATAACGATTCCCGATATCTTTCCCAGCACCTCCATATGCCGGTGCTTGAACCCGCGACCTTTCAAGAGATGAAGGACTGGGTCGGCGCGGCCTTTGAGCTTTCCTCCGCCGCGAATCTCTACATCACCTATCTTGTCACCACCAACCAGGCTGACGGCGGAGGCACGGTATGGGTGCGACCCAACAAGTACCCCGTGATCAGTGTCCAGTGCCCAGTAACCTTGGATACCTCGAAGATTGATTTGGAAACCAACGTCCTTCTGCCTCCCCGCACGTGGGAACGGGAAGCGAGTTTGCCGCGCAGATTTGAGAAGCTTCTGGAGGAAGTCCGCTTGAAGCAAATCAACCAGCTTGTCATCCCCGCGAAAGCGGGGATCCATGATCCAAACGACATGATGGATCCCGGCTTACGACATGCCGGGATGACAACAAGAATCGGCTTTATCTCCTCAGGACTTTCTTATTGTTATCTGGAACATGCTCTCACTGAGTTTGGCTTATCGGGACGATTTCCCATTCTCAAGTTGGGTTTGACCTATCCCGTCGACCCGGCCGCTGTGCGCCAACTCGCCGAAGCAGTCGATGAGATTTTTGTCATTGAAGAAAAACGAGGGTTCATTGAAAGCCAAGTAATTCAGATTTTGCATGAGGCCCGACAAGCCTCCCCTCACCCTACGCCCTCTCCCACAAGGGGAGAGGGGATAAATCTATGGGGCAAGAAATTTCCCGGCGGCCTCTCCGGCATCCCGGAGACGCGGGGGTTAAATCCATCCATCCTGATCGAACGGCTGATTCCGTTGTTCCTCAGGGAAGAGATCGGACTGACGGAAGCTGAGCACGCCAGACTTGCTGCCGAACGCGAGATCCTGGAAGCGACTCAAAAAGTGGACGTGGCGTTTCCGGTCCGGACACCCACTTTCTGTCCAGGATGTCCGCATCGCGATTCCTCATCGGTTTTCCTGCAAATCAAAAAGGACTTCGCTGACCCCGCCTACATGGAACGGATGCACAAGCAAAAGCCGGTCGACCTCGTGTTTCATGGGGAGACCGGCTGTTTCACGATGCTCATGTTTGAGCCGAACAAACCGCTCATGCACAACTACTCGGGGATGGGCTTGGGCGGCGGCACCGGCGCCGGGGCGGATCCCTTTATCACCAATAAACAGATTGTTTTCCTCGGGGACTCCACCTTTTTCCACTCGGGGATGATCGCGATCTCCGACTCTATTAAGTCCAACCAGGACATTACCTACGTCGTTCTCGATAATAAAACGACCGCTATGACGGGCCACCAGCCGACACCGGGCACCGAGATGAACTTGATGGGGGAGAAAACCTTCACCCAAAGTATCGAAGCGATCGTCCAGGCGATGGCGGGGAAAAATATTCCCGTCCACCGCGTGAATCCCGAATATCGGGACAGCTATCGTGAACTGCTCGAGGACACCGTCTTGAAAGACGGCATCAAGATCATCATCGCGGACAAAGAGTGCGGCCTCATGGTTCAGCGCCGCGTCCGTAAAGAAAATAAGCGGACGTTGCGCCGGCAGGGGTTTTTGCCGGAAGAGCGGCATATCAACATCACGCCGGAGGTCTGCGAGTATTGCCTGGAGTGCACCACCGTCACCGGTTGCCCGGGCCTCACGATCGAAAATACGCTCTACGGCCCTAAGATCGCTACGGATTTGACCCATTGCGTCGCAGACGGTGCCTGCGCCAAGGTGAAAGCGTGTCCTTCCTTTGAGGAAGTGATCGTCCGGCGCAAGAGCGCGTCGCGTCTGGTACCGGTTCTGCCATCCGTCACGGATTTGCCTCGCCCATCGGTGTCTCCGGTGGAGGACCGCTGGGCGGTCTTTACGGCGGGGGTGGGCGGACAGGGAGCTGGAGTGGTCTCGGCGGTTCTGGTGCGCGCCGCCCACCTGGAAGATTACCGCGTTCTATTCTCGGACAAGAAGGGTCTTGCGATCCGCAACGGCGGAGTCTACGCGCATCTTCTGGTGAGCCGGACGGGTGGTACTCTGTCGCCCCTCGTTCCCTATGGGAAAGCGGATTTAATCCTGGGTATTGATCTTTTGGAAGCGGTTCGTAGCCTTGATCCCAAGAC
>JBGPLV010000176.1:0-4585 GCA_041486625.1 Elusimicrobiota bacterium | reverse complement strand
TGGCGCCAGGACCGCCGTGCGGTTGCGCGGTCACGTTGGCGATGACGGGGACGGACGGTGGACTGATGGGCACGCGCGCCAGTTCAGCCTCGAGCTTGGGTTGCGCGCTGGCCATGAGTGGCGAATGGTACGCACCGGCTACCGTCAGCGGCACGGCGCGCATGGCGCCTTTAGCTTTGGGCTCCGATACCGGAGGCTCAATCAGACAGCCTGCCGCCCTCTGCGGCATTCTAGGTTTAAAACCCACCTATGGTCGGGTGTCTCGTTTTGGTCTCATCGCTTTTGCTTCGTCACTCGACCAAATTGGTCCCTTCGCTACAACCGCGCAGGATACTGCTCTCCTCTTGCAGGTGATTTCAGGCCACGACGACCGGGACTCGACCAGCATCGATCAACCTGTGCCCGACTACACCGCCAACTTGGCGAAACCCTTGAAGGGGCTGCGCATCGGTCTTCCGAAGGAATATTTCATCAAGGGCACGGATCCCGAAGTCGACAAAGCGGTGCGCGAGGCAATTAAAGTTCTGGAAAGCTTCGGTGCAATAACCAAAGAAATCTCGCTTCCCAATACAGATCATTGCCTGTCGGTCTATTACATCCTGGCGCCTTCCGAGGCGAGCTCCAACCTCTCACGGTTTGACGGGGTTCGCTACGGCCGCCGAGCGAAAGATGTGAAGAATCTGCTCGAACTCTACGAGAAAAGTCGCGGCGAGGGCTTCGGTCCCGAAGTCAAGCGCCGCATTATGATCGGCACCTACGCGCTTTCTTCCGGCTACTACGACGCCTACTACGCCAAAGCTCAGAAGGTCCGCACGCTGGTCAAACAGGATTTCGACAAGGCGTTCAAAGAGGTGGATGTGATCGCGACACCAACCAGTCCCTCGCCGGCGTTTAAGATCGGCGAGAAGTCATCCGATCCCCTGCAGATGTATCTCTCGGACATCTTCACGATTTCATGCAATTTGGCGGGGCTTCCGGGGCTCAGCCTTCCCTGCGGGTTTTCGAAAGGCAAACTGCCCATCGGGCTTCAGCTCTTAGGCCGCCCTTTTGAGGAAGGAACCCTTTTGTCGGCGGCATACCATTATGAACAAGCCCAATCCTGGAATAAAGAAGCTCCCAGCCTCACCCCAACCCTCTCCTAGTAGGAGAGGGCGAGAGCCGCAGGCGCAACGGGTGAGGCGAACGCGGTTTGAGTTCTCCGCGGGCGGTGTGGTCCAGGACGGGACGAACCTCTTGATGGTGAAGGTGGAAAATCTGGAGGGCGATCAGCTTTGGACATTCCCCAAAGGCCACATTGAGAAAGGGGAAAAGGCCCCAGAGGCCGCGCTCCGCGAAGTCGAGGAGGAGACTGGATACCGCTGCGAGATTATCCGGCCTTTCGAACGCGTGCAGTATTTTTTTCGACGCAACGGAGAGCTCACCAAGAAAACCGTCACTTGGTTCTTGATGAGGCCCCTTGAGAAGACCGGCGCGCATGACGCTGATGAAATTTTGGAGACAGAATGGGTCTCGCTTGAAGAAGCTAGAAAACGCGCGAAATACAAGTCGGACAAAACGTTACTGGCCAAGTTGAAACCATGACCTTAGAACCTGTTATTGGCCTCGAAGTTCATGTCCAGCTCAAAACTGAGTCGAAGCTCTTCTGCCGGTGCTCGACCCAGTTCGGTGCCAGCCCCAATTCCCAGATCTGTCCTATCTGCTGCGGCCACCCCGGCGTTCTGCCCTATTTGAATAAAAAGGCGGTTGAGCTCCTCGTGCGGGCGGGCCTCGGCGTCGGCTGCGAGATCGCACCGTACTCTGTTTTCTCTAGAAAGCAGTATTTCTACCCTGACCTCCCAAAGGCCTATCAGATCTCCCAGTACGATCTGCCGCTCGCCGTGAAAGGGAAAATTGAAATCACCACTTCGGATGGCAAACCCAAGACGATCCGCATCCACCGCATCCACATGGAAGAAGACGCCGGCAAGCTCCTCCACGCGATCGGTTCCCGAGAGTTGGATTATTCCCTGGTAGATCTTAACCGGGCGTGCGTCCCGCTGGCCGAGTGCGTGTCCGAACCCGATCTCAGCACCCCGGAAGAGGCCTATTCCTATTTGACCATCCTCAAAGCGATCTTTCAATACTTGGATATTTCGGATTGCGACATGGAAAAAGGTTCGCTTCGCTGCGACGCCAATGTCTCCCTGAGGCCAGTCGGGCATAAGCAGCTCGGCACCAAAGCCGAAGTGAAGAACCTGAACTCCTTCAAAGCCGTGAAAGAGGCCATTCATTACGAGATCAAGCGGCAGACCGAAGTGTTGAATACTCAAGGCCGGGTCATCCAGGAAACCCGCCTCTGGGACGATCAGCGGGGGGTGACGGAAAGCATGCGCTCCAAGGAAGAAGCACACGATTACCGCTATTTCCCCGAGCCAGACTTAATCCCCATAAATCTTTCTCCGGCGTACCTGAACGAGATCCGTGCGAGTTTACCGGAATTGCCGGATAAGAAGAAGGTCCGCTTCGTGACCGACTACAAACTCACCGACTATGACGCGTCCGTCCTGGTAGGAGACAAAGCCCTGGCGGCCTACTTTGAAGCCGCGGTCGCCAAGGTGGGGGCCGATGCCGCCAAGCCGGTTTCCAACTGGATCACCACGGAATTGGCCGGCCGGTTAAATGCCTCGAAGAGGTCCATCCAGGAATCCCCAGTATCACCCGAAGCGCTCGCCCAACTGGTCGGGTTGATTCAGAAGGGCGCGATCACCGGCAAGACCGCCAAGGACGTTTTCGGCGAGATGTTCCAGACCGGCGGGTCGCCGGAACAGATCGTTAAAGCCAAGGGCTTGACGGCTGTGGCGGACGAAGGGGCCATCGCCAAATGGTGCGACGAAGCCATCTCCGAGATGCCCAAGGCGGTGGAGGAATACAGAGGCGGAAAAGAACGCGCGATCGGCTCGATGGTGGGTTTGGTCATGAAGAAATCCCAAGGCAAAGCCAACCCTCAGCTCGTTAATCAAATCCTCGCCAAAAAGCTCTCAAAAACAATCTAAAAATAGAGGGTTTTTTATTACTCCCGATTTAACCTGATGTTCACATTCCAGAAACGTCCCTGTAACAGACATCGGCTACCCTTAGTGCATGAGGAAGAAATCGCGCAAGCTTGTCACTTGGGGGTTCCTGATCGCGGCGGGGTGGTTCCTGGCCATCGCCCATGCCAAGGGCGAGACGCTGAACTACGCGTCTCAAGTGAAGGCTCAGGACACGAAATACAGAACTCCGGAAGACGTGCTCGATAAGATCCCCTTCTTAGGGGCGATCCCTCGTACATTTCTGGTGGGGGACGGCTACAGCATGAAGCTCTCCGTGGACCAGCTCCGCATCGATCATATGGGACGCCATTCACGTTCCAAAGGCGAACAACGAACCTGCATGGTGGGCGTGAGCTACACCACGCCGGTGGCCTTTTTCACCTCCCGCATCGATATCCCGATTTTCCACTCCCCGACGCTGGCTTTGTCGGATTGGTCCGTCAGCTCCCTCGGGGACTATGTCTTGTATATGTCCCGCCTCCCCGCCGACCACGCATCCCTTCAGCTCTCCATCAGCGCCCGCTTCTAATCCTCCCCTGCTAGCGCTATAATCCCCAGTACTCCATGCCTTCCATAAAGCGGAAACCTTTCCGTCCACGTCCATCGCGGCGCTCCCCCTCCAGGCCGTCCGAACTATCCCGCATCATTGAGGCGTTACGCGACAGCGAGGAACGCTACCGGACCGTGTTGGCGGCGCTCATCGAAGGCGTCATTGTCATTGACGCCCAGGGCAAGATTCTTTCCGCCAACCCCGGGGCTGAAAAGATTCTAAAGTTTTCCGCCCGCGACCTCATCGGCCGGTCTGCCTATGACCCGCACTGGGGCGTCCTCCTGGAAGACGGCACCCCGAACGTTCCGGAGAAGTTCTTTATAACAGCAAGCCTAAAGACCGGGGAACCCTTCGCCAACATTGTGATCGGGCTTCACCGCGCTGACGGCCAGCTCATCTGGCTCAACGGCAGCACCCAGCCTCTCTTTCGACCCGGAGAATCCAAGCCCTACGCCGTCGTGACGTCCTTTTTTGACGTGACCCGCCGCAAAGAAATGGAGGCCGAGATTCAGAAGTTGAACGCCGAGCTGGAACACAAGGTCGAACAGCGGACGAGCGAACTGAAGTCCGCCGTGAGTGAACTGGAGGCGTTCAGTTATTCCGTGTCGCACGATTTGCGCGCGCCCTTGCGCGCGATCGAGGGCTTCTCCGAGATCCTTCTCGAAGACCACGCGGGCTCCCTCAACGCGGAAGGCCGTCGACTGCTCGAAGTGGTCCGCAAAAACACGCTGCACATGTCGCAATTGATCGATGATCTGCTTTCTTTTTCGCGTATTGCGCGAAAAGATTTCGTGAAGCGACGGGTCCCGATGGCGGATCTGGCCAAGATCGTCGCCGAGGAACTCCAGCAAGATCCCCAGGGCGCGCGCTGCCACATCACCGTGAAGCCTTTACCGGACGCCTACGGCGACGCACCGCTTCTGAGGCAGGTCTGGACGAATCTCATGACCAACGCCATCAAGTT
>JBGPLV010000175.1:0-4587 GCA_041486625.1 Elusimicrobiota bacterium | reverse complement strand
TGCCGTAAACGGAGATGGAACGATTAAGAACCAGGAAGAAGCCTTGCAGGTGGAGCGCACGACGAACGAGCCGCCGCCGGTCCTGGTCGATAAGCCCAAACCGAAGGTGGCCAAGAAACTGAAAAATACGACACATATTAAGCTCGCGTCCAAAAACTCCCTCGCCCACCGGGAGGTGGGAGAGGGCGGGGGTGAGGGCGGGTCAAAGGCTATGCCCTCATCCCAACCTTCTCCCGTGCTTCCGACGGGAGAAGGAGCTACCAAAGCGGCGGCAGTTCCTGTTTCCGAAGATTCTGATTCCTTAATTGATTCAAAGCCAGCGGCTTTGCCCCCCTCACCTTCATCCTCTCCCCCCAAGGGGGGCGAGGTAGATAAAGTGGAAGCACCGGTCGCTGAGGAGGCCGCCGACAGCGGCGATTCCGTTCATGCGATCTGGAAACAAGTCATCCAGTTTGAGCCCGGCCAGGGCGATTTAAGGCCGACGGTGAAGGCCTCTCTTGAGCGAATTGGAAAGACCTTGGAGGTTTATCCGCTTCAAAAGGTTCGCATCACCGGGTTTGCAATGACTTCCGAACCAAATGCGACCCAACTTGCCCGACAACGCGCCGAGGCGGTCCGGTCGATTTTAGTCGATGAGTACCACGTGGATAAGAAACGCGTGATTGTCGCAGGCGGAAAGACCACCTCCGCCGAAAACGCCAGCAAGGTCGAGATGAGCATTACGAACTAAATGGTTACAGCTATTTCCATGAATCGATCCGTCGCGGCGCAAAAGGCCGTTTTCGACCTGGACCTCGCTGTACGCGAGGTGAGGCGCGGTAAGCTTCTGTATAAGCTGCTCGTCGTTTTTCTGTCGCTGTCGATCGTTCCGCTGCTCGTGGCCGGCTATCAGCTGATCCGGGTCGGAGACAACTATATTCAGAAACAGATTATCGGCGTCAAACTCGGCATTGCCCAGAAAGTCGCCAGTAACGTCAACAGCTACATGGAGGATAAAAAGAACGCCCTGCAGATCATCCACAAGTCAAGCGATTTTCTGACGATGAATCCGCGCCGGCAATCCGACATCCTGGGCAACGTGATGAACGCGTACCCGATGTTTATGCGCATGGCGGTGATCGATTTAAACGGCCGGGAGATTTCCAGCGTTAACCGCATGGGCCGCGCGTCCCATGCCGAGGTGCGGCAGGAGGAGATGCAGGCGTTAAAACTCATTAAGTCGCTGGGCGAGTACATCGGCCCGGTCTCGCGGTCGCCGGAAGGATACCCGCAAATGACCCTCGGAGTGCCGATTGAGAGCATCCCGGGACGTCCCATCGGCGTCTTGATCGGCGTCGTCAACCTCATCGATTTAAGCTCGCTTATTAAGGATCTCGTTATTGATAAAAAAGGGTATGTCTACATCGTCGATATGAGCCAGAAGCATCTCATCGCTCATCCGGACGTGCAGATGCTCCTCAGCAATGATCCGCCTCCGGAAGTGCGGGCGGCCGCCCTGGCTCCCGAGGAAACCAGCTCAGGCGCCATCGAGTTCACCGACCAAAGCAAGCATCGCTTTCTGGCCACTTACGCGACAGTGCCCCGGCTCAATTGGCGCGTCTTTGTTCAGCAGCCCACGGAGGAAGCTTATGCCGCTTCCCAACAAATGCGAAACGAGATTTTCAAGGTCCTCGTGGTGGTCATTTTGATTACTCTGGTCGTCGGCGTCCTCATCAGCCAGGCCATTGTCCGGCGCGTCCAGACGCTTCAGGAGGCGATGGAGCAGGTGGGCGAAGGAAATTTTAATGTCCCGGATGTTCCCGCCTCCAATGATGAGTTTGGATCGCTGACCGAGAAGTTTCTTTGGATGGCCAATTCCCTTAAAGATAAAACGCTCAAGCTGGTCTCGGCACAGAAAGAGTTGCAAAAATGGAACTCGGAGCTTGAGAAACGCGTTCAGGAACGAACCCGGGATTTGAAGGAAGCGCAGGAACAGCTCATCTCGCAGGAGAAATTGGCCGCCCTTGGGCAGATGGCGTCTGTCGTTGGCCATGAGCTGCGAAACCCTCTGGCGGTCATGAATAACTCGGTTTATTTTCTCAAAACCAAGCTGTCAGCGGCGGCAGGAGATACCGGCCTTGAATCCAAAATCGACAAACATCTTCACATCCTTGAGAACGAGATAGTTAAATCCAATATGATAATTCGCGATGTTTTGGATTTTTCCCGTAATCGTGCCTTGAATCTGGCGACCCATCAGGTCGATGACCTCGTGGAGAAGGCTATAGAGCGCATCCAGATGCCCTCCAACGTGACCTTGAAGAAAAATCTGACCCTGGGGGATGTCCAGGTCCCCTTGGACGAGGATGAGATCCGGCAGGTTCTAGTGAATTTGATGGAAAACGCTTGTCAAGCCATGACTTCTGGTGGTACTCTTGGAGTAGGTACAAAGGCCCATGATGCACGGCTGGGGTCAGATCCAAAAATGCACAATGGTGCAAAATCGGATCTGACCCCAGATGTGCCCTATGTCGAGATCGTGATTGCGGATACGGGTTGCGGGATACCTCAGGAACATTTGAGTAAGATTTTTGCTCCTTTCTTCACGACCAAAAGCCGCGGGACCGGATTAGGGCTCGCGGTCGTGAAAAAAGTGATCGAACGGCATCAAGGAACCATTGAGGTGAAATCGAAAGTGGGAGAAGGAACAGAGTTCCATATCCAGTTGCCGAGGAGAGGCCCTCATGTCTAACCCGACCATTCTTCTGGTCGATGATGACGCCAACATCCTCGATACGGCCAAGGACATTTTGGAAGAAGCTCACTACGAGATTTCCACGGCGTCCAACGGCGCCCAGGCAAATGCGCTTTTGGATCAGAAGGCGTTTAACGTCGTCGTGGTCGATTTCCAGCTTCCCGACACCACGGGCCTGGAGCTGGCGCGCAAGATCCGGGAGCGCAACGACTTTACGCTTGTCGTTTTGATGACGGGGCACGCGTCGCTGGAAATGGCCGTCAAGGCCATCCAGGAAGCGGTCTACGATTATTTGATCAAGCCGGTCGACCCGGCCCAGCTGCAGCGGACCATCGAGCGCGCGCTCGAGAAACAGAAGTTGGTCCTCGAAAACAAACAGCTGATCGAAGATTTGAGGAAAGCCAATGAGGCCATGGCGCGGCTGGATACCCTGAAGTCGCGGATGCTCACCGTTCTTTCCCATGATCTCAGGACCCCGCTGTCTAGCATCCGCGGGTATTCCGAACTTTTAAAATCGGGCGTAAAGGGCCGGCTCACGGAAAACCAAAAGAAAATGGTCGAGATTACCATTCAGGAAGCGGATCATTTAAACGGATTGATCGGGGATTTGCTGGATCTGGCGAATATCGACGCAGGACGCCTGACGCTAGACCTGAAGCCTGTCCGTTTTGAGGAAGTCATCGACAAAGCGAACCTCCGTGTAAAGCTAGTATCGGAGATGAAGGAGATCCCGGTGGAAGTCATCCTGGGCTCTCAACTGCACATGGTCCAAGTCGATGTCCCGAGAATGGTGCAGGTGATTGCCAACCTCCTTCGCAGCTCGCTCAAGTACGCCGCCCGGGGCAGCCGGGTGATGGTCAATGCCGTCGAGAATAACGGGCATGTGGAACTCCGGATTTCCCACGGGGGCCAAGGTTTTAACGCGGAGAAGCTCAAAGGGATTTTTGCCGTCTTAAAGGGCGGCGACGAGCCGCCGGGATCTCAGGACGGTTTGCGGATTGCGCTGGCGCTGGCCCGGGAGATGGTCCAGGCCCACGGGGGCGAAATCGGTGTGGACAGCCGCGGCGAAGACCAGGGATCAACGTTTTGGATTAAGTTGCCAACGATGAGGAGCCAATAACAATGTTATGGAAACGGATTAAGATTCTCTACTGGCAGAACTCGTTCTGGTTTATCGTGATACTCGCCTGCCTCATTTTAGGGGTGCTTTCCGTCGTCGGGCTCTTCTTCATGGATTCTTTCTTTGCCCAGCAGCAGATCGCGATCCTGCCGCTTGAAACCCTGAAGATGATGCTTTGGGGACTGACCTCGGCCTACTTTTTCATGCAGATCATGTACAAGGGCGGGACCCCGCTTTCGTCGATGAGGGGCGGCAAAGTCAAAGGGGAGAACGTCAAGGTCACTTTTAAAGATGTGATCGGACTCACCGAAGCCAAGCGCGATTCGATGGAAGTCGTTTCCCTCATCAAAGACCGCGCCAAGGTGCGGCGCATTGGCGGCAAGGTGATCAAGGGCCTTCTCATGATCGGGCCTCCCGGATGCGGGAAAACCTATCTCGCTAAAGCCATGGCGCACGAAGCCGGAGTTCCGTTCTACTCGATTGCGGGCAGTGAATTTATTGAGGTGTTTGTCGGCGTCGGCTCGAGCCGTGTGCGCAAGATCTTTGAGATCGCCAAAAACGCTGCCTACATTAACGGCGCCGCGATCATTTTTATCGACGAGCTGGATGTCATCGGCCAACAGAGGCAGTTTGCCTTTGGCGGAGGAGGCCAGGAAACCAACAGCACGTTAAACCAGCTCCTCGTGTGCATGGACGGCTTGGGGAAAGACGACGGTGGAAACGTCATCGTGAT
>JBGPLV010000174.1:0-4595 GCA_041486625.1 Elusimicrobiota bacterium | reverse complement strand
GCGGAACCAGATCCACGCGGTTCCGGAGTAAACAAACACCAACACGAGCACGCCACAAAGCACGATGCCCCAACCCAAAAGCCGACGTTTCGTCCGCTCCGCCGGCGTGGTTCTTCGCAGCTCGCGTTCATAGACGCTCACCATCAGACCGCGACCGTCCCCAACACGTTTTGCAACCGTTCTTCCTTCACAGGGTTTGGGACATCGTCGTCTAATTCCGCCGACGCTGTGCCTGGACGCGGAGAATATTTGAAGGCGAATAGCCCATTAAACTGCACTACATCGATGAGAGAAAGCGTCATCGCAAAATCCGCCTCGGTTTCGCCGGGAAAGCCCACAATGATGTCGGTTGTGATCATGAGGCCGGGGATGGCCGCGCGAAGCTTCTCTACGAGGGAGAGATATTCTTCCCGTGTGTAGAGCCGTTTCATCCGGTCGAGAATGCAGTTGGAACCCGATTGGACGGGCAGGTGCACATGCCGGGCGACCTTGGCGCATTCTTTCATCGCGGTGATCACGCGGTCGCGCATGTACCGGGGATGAGGGCTCATGAAGCGGATCTGTTCAACATTTTCGACGGCATTGACCGCGTAGAGCAAATCGGCAAAATCATGAGGCCGGCCGTTCTCACGATCGTGATAAGAATTCACCGTTTGCCCGAGCAGCATGACTTCCGCCTGGCCGCGATTGGCCTTTTGGTGGATTTCCTCAATAATCTGAGCCATCGGCCGGTAGACTTCACGGCCTCGCACTTGCGGGACGATGCAGTAGGAACAGTTGTAATTGCAACCGCGCATGATGGTGATATAAGCGGTCGCTTCGCTCCCGAAAAAAGACGGAGGGACGGAGGGACGGGGAGACGGAGAGTCCAGCAATGCCGCCCCGTCGCTTTGTCTCTCTGTCTCTCCGTCAAAGGCTGCCCGCGTTTCCGCGTCCCAATTCCACCGCTCTTTGAGCACCTTCTCGATTGCTTCGGGGAATTGTTCGATTTCCGTGGCTGGCGAAACCAGGTCAATGAACGGATACTTCCGGCGAATGCTGTCCCCCCACCGGCTGGCCGCGCATCCCGCGACGATGAGGATCCGGTTAGGGTCCTTCTCCTTCCAAGGACGGAGGCGGCCGATGTTGGAGTCCGCCCGATGTTCCGCCTGCTCGCGCACCGTGCAGGTATTCATCAGTACGATGTCGGCCTCTTGGAGTCTTGCCGTCGCAGTCAAGCCGCGCGCTTGGAGCGGCTGAGCCATCTCCTCCGAATCCGCAGTGTTCATCTGGCATCCGTATGTTATGAGGTGGTATTTCATGTGAATGGACTTCTGCAAATTATACTACTTGGCCTTCGGTTGATTCGGGGTCGATGGAAGCGCGGCGAAGTCCTTCAATACTTCGGGATCCCGGATGCCCAGGCGGATCGCTTCCTGGTACTGATGGCGGGCGTCTCCCCAGCGTTTCGCGTGGACCGCAAAATACGCCAGGGCGAGATGGGTCTGCGGAAATGAGGGGTCCAAGGCCTCCGCCGTGCGCAGGTGGGCGATGGCCTCATTCCATTGTTTGTGTTCGGACAAGGCGATGCCCAAGTTGTGATGCGCAATGGCGGAATCCGGGTTGAAGGTCAATGTATGCTCCCACAGCTGTATCGAATCCGCGTAGTAGCCCGCTTGTTTCGCGGTCGCCAGCGCCAGATCTGCGCAAAGCAAACCGACCACAAAGATTCCCACGGGAGAAGACACGGGAACCTGCAACTGTTCCAGCGCGCGTGACAGAGCCCATCCCGCAAGCGCGAAGATCCCGATGCTCGCCAAATACTGGAAATGGTCCGCCACAAAGGAATACCGCATAAAGTAAAAACTGCTGAAACCCAAAGCCGGGCCCAGCGAAATAATAAAGAACAGGAAACACGCAAAAGGTATTTTCCCCCACCACTTCCGCCCATAAACGAGGATTCCTAAGAATGCGATGACGAGGACCGGGTGGAGGTACTGAAAGATGTCTTTTGAATTGATGGACCACTTGGGGTAAATGAAGACGAGAGAAGAGGGATACAGCAATTTGACTAAATAAAACCAGAAGGCCCGCCCAGCGATGATCGCGCGCTGGCCGAAGCTGAAAATCCAGGGGTTCCCTTGAGCTCGAACGAGATGATGCTCAAAATAAACGGTAAACAAAGCCACGG
This sequence comes from Elusimicrobiota bacterium, assembly GCA_041486625.1. Classification (GTDB taxonomy): domain Bacteria; phylum Elusimicrobiota; class Elusimicrobia; order 2-01-FULL-59-12; family 2-01-FULL-59-12; genus JANLWZ01. The sequence goes on along the minus strand of JBGPLV010000174.1, from coordinate 2,425 downwards.
ATAACCCCAACCCCATAAATGGCAACATCCGCAGAAGTTTTCGCTTGTCCCACTTTCCAGCCATCCACCTACCGACCAGAAGAAAGCTGACAGGAAGCGTGACCGTGACGCTTTTGCTCAAGAGCGCGCACAGAAACAACAGGATCGCCAACCCATGGCCTCGCAAAAGACAGATCAGCGTTAACAGATAGAAGAATGTCGACAGAACATTTTTCAATTCCGTCATCCATGCGACAGACTCCACCATCACGGGATGAAGCGCGAAAAGCCAGGCGGCGATCCAGGCTCCGGAAAGTCCTAGCCCATCTAAAATCGCCCATAAAAGAAGCGCGTTCAGCGCATGCAGGAGGACGTTGACGATGTGGTATCCGAACGTGTTTAACCCCCAGAGATGGTACTCGATCCAGAACAATGTGAAGGTGACGGGGTAATATTGCTGAACGGAACCCGGTTTGAGCCAAATGTCACGCAGGCCGTCGGCGGTTGTTAGCGCCGCGTTCTGGCTGATGTAGGCATCGTCGTCCCACAGGAAGTGACCGCGGAGACATGGAGCATAAACCAGGAAGGTGATGACCAACAGAAGAACCGCGAGACAACCCTCGCGGGTCCAATTTTGTGCCATGTTATTTAATCGCCGAAGGATGTTCCCACGGCCCTTGCCGTGCGGACGCCTTCGCCTTGCGGGTCCACGCGCCGCAATTTACCTACGGCCTCGGCGATCGGCGTTTCTCCAAAGTGGATTCCTCTCAAGGCCACCATCTGCCCCCACAGGTTTTGCTCGGCCAACTCCACGGCATGGACCCCGAAGTGGGTGGCAAGCCAACGGTCATAAGCGGTGGGGATTCCTCCGCGCTGCAGATGGCCGAGAATCACCACACGGACTTCATCCCCCGTTCGCTTTTCGATCTCTTCGGCGATATGATGGCTGATTCCGCCGAGACGGGGTCGCTTGTCCGCCCCGCGATAACTCCCCTGAGTGACCATTTTTCCCCCGATCGCTTTGGCCCCCTCGGCCACCACAATAATGCTGAAGCTGCGACCTCGCTTTTCACGGTGCTGAATGCTCTCGCACACTTTTTTGATGTCGTAAGGAATCTCCGGAATGAGAATCACATCTCCCCCGCCGGCCGTGCCCGCATGTAACGCGATCCAGCCGGCGTAGCGGCCCATCACTTCGCAGATGAGGACGCGGTGGTGCGACTCGGCGGTGGTGTGAAGGCGATCCACGGCATCCGTCGCCACGGCGAGCGCGGAATCAAAGCCGAACGTGACGTCCGTACCGCCGATGTCGTTGTCGATGGTTTTGGGAACGCCGATGACCGGGATGCCAAGCTTGGCAAAATCAAGCGCGCAGCGCAGAGTGCCATCGCCTCCAACGGCGACCAGGCCGTCCAGTTTCAGGCGGTGAAAAGTGTTCACGGCGTCTTTGGAACGGTCTCGCGGTTTGGCATTGGAAGCGCCGAGAAAATTGAAAGGGTTATCGCGGTTGGAAGTTCCAAGGATGGTGCCGCCGCGTATCAGGATTCCCGAGACGTCGCTCTCGACGAGAGGCTGCGTGCGGTCTTCCACCAGTCCTGAATAGCCGTCCAGGATCCCCACGACCTGAATCGGCGGATTCCGGCGCAGCGCACTCTTGACGACGGCACGAATGACGGCGTTTAAACCCGGGCAATCGCCGCCCGCGGTCAATATTCCGATACGTTTTACCAACGACATGCCCGGATTATAGCTTAAGGAAGAAAAACCACGATGGTCGCCGCCCAGGATAGAAATGCCATGACCATCAGGGCCAGATTCAGTTTCGCGAGTTTTTGGCCGCGCGTTTTCTCATAGGAACGCCGTATGCGGAAGGCCGAGATGAACGTGTAGATCAGAAACATCAGGCAGATGACCAGAACCACCGCCGGCACCACCTCGGTCAAGTAATCATCGCGGTCCACCATGAGGTTGGCGAGCGTGATGATCAGTCCGGTGTTGAGCAGGATTTGGATCCAAAGCGGCCAGATTTCCGGCGGGCGCAGATGCTTGGGAAGCTGATTCTGCTTCGCCTTTCTTCGTTTTTCCAGGTACTTGGGGATGGTGGGGAGGTGCGCTTTAATTTTAGCGGTATTCATAAATCCTCCGTTAAGAGGCCGTCCCTTCGGCATCTGATTTGGGTTTGCGGCTGTCAAAGAAAAACACCAGGCCTAAAAGGATGTCTGTGTAAAAAGCCTTCTTCTCTACCGAGGCCAATGTCACTTCCTGGAAATAAATGTTGCGTCCTTCCAGTTCGCCCGCGACGGCCTTACGCTTGGTGTCTTCCATGGGACGGTCCATGACGACAAAGACGGTCTGAAAATTCACTTCCGTGGATTTCAAAATAATGGTTTCTTTCCAGTCGCTTTTCGGGTCGTAAGGCATAAAAACCCCGACACGCAGCCGAAAG
>JBGPLV010000173.1:0-4606 GCA_041486625.1 Elusimicrobiota bacterium | reverse complement strand
CGCTGCTGGATTGGGTCAACCGCATTCAGAACAGAAGCCCCCGCCAGGAAGCGTCGTCCCTATTGGCCCGCCAAGTCCATATCCCCACGCCCATCGTGACGGGAGGTTCTGCCGTTGTCCTTTTCATGCTCCTTCTGCCCCAAGTGGGATTTGTGCTTCCCCGGATGCTGGCGCTGGCCGGCCTGATCACGGTTCTGACCCTGTTTTTTGTGATCTATATCCGGATCGACCTGCCCCAGTTCGTAAACGACGACGAGGCGGTTTTCCTGATCGGGCTCTGCATGGTCCTGGGCGTGGGATTCATTGAGCTGTGCCAGCGCTTTCCGGCCTTTTCCCAGTACGGCGTACCCATCGGAGCCATCGCGATTCTGGTCACGCTCCTTTTGCATATTCGCCTCGCTTTTCTGATCAGCGTCGTGCTCTCGATTTTCTGCGGCGTGCTCTACAGCCTGTCGTTCAACGCCGTGCTCGTGGCCTTTTTCTCGAGCATGGCCGCGATGCTCGCCTCCCGGAACGTGCGGCACCGATCGGACTTGATCCGCGCGGGCTTCCACGTGGTGTGGGTCACCGCTCTTTGTCTCTATGGACTTAGTCTTTTTCACGTTTGGTCGACCACGATGACGCTGCACCGCTTTGCTTGGGCCGGAATCAACGGCGCGCTCTGCGTGATTGTGTCGCTGGCGCTCTTGCCCGTGCTCGAAGCCTTCTTCTCGCGCATCACCCCGATCACGCTGCTCGAAGTGGGTGATTTCAACCGTCCGCTTCTGCGCCGGCTCATGATGGAAGCCCCCGGGACTTACCACCACACGCTCTTGGTTTCGGCTTTGGCCGAGCAGGCGGCGGAAGCCATCGGCGCCAACTCCCTTCTGTGCCGGGTGGGCATGTACTATCACGATGTGGGAAAGCTCGAGCACCCCGAGTATTTCATCGAGAACCAGACCATGCGCCGAAGTCCCAAGGACAAAGCGGAGTTTCACGACAAGCTCAATCCCTCCATCTCAAGCCTCGTCATCATGTCTCACGTCAAAGACGGGGTGGCCTTGGCGCGCACCTACAATGTTCCCGACGAGGTCATCCGTTTCATCCCGGAGCATCACGGCACCAGCCTCATCAAATATTTTTATATGCAGGCCCTGGAGCACGGGGATGAAGAAACACCCTCGGCGGAGGCTTTCCGCTATCCCGGCCCCAAGCCCCACACCCGAGAAACCGTCATCGGGATGTTGGCCGATTCCGTCGAAGCGGCCAGCCGCGCGATGGAGGAACCGACGTATGAGCGTCTGCGAAGCCTCATCGAAAAGATCGTCAATTCAAAGTTTATGGACGGCCAGTTCGACCAGGCGCCCATCACCCTGCAGGATTTGAGGAAGATCATCGACAGTTTTGCGGCGTCCCTCTCGGCGATTTATCATGTGCGCATCGAGTATCCTGAGATGCCGGAAGCGCCCGCCACAATACTCGGCGGGCGTCCGCCTGTCTAGTGTGGCGGACGAAACTCCATCCCCACTTGGTCAGCGTCACCCTTCTTAAATCCACCCGAGTGCCGCGAGGTGCTTATGCGCGGCAGGATTTAGAGTGGCTTGCGGCTTTCGTGTTGTCAGCAGAGAAGGTCCGCGGCCCGGTGGGGCTCACGGTGGACATCACGGGGCACAAACGGATTCAGGAGCTCAACCGACGGTTCCGAGGGGTGGACCGCACGACGGATGTCATCTCCTTCCGAAATGACATGCCTCACCCTGGGGCTTCGCCCGTCCCTCTCCCATCGGGAGAGGGCGCCGGAGGCCGGGTGAGGCTACAAGGAGACCTCGCCATCAACGTCCATCAGGCGGCACTCCAGGCCAAGAAAATGCGCCATCCTCTGAAGCGTGAAATGCGGCTGCTTCTAATTCACGGCATTTTGCATCTTTTGGGTTACACGGATTATACGCCCCGGCCTCGGCGCCGCATGTTTAAGCGCCAGAACGCCATCTTGCGAAGCTGGGAAAGACAGCGCCACTAATGCAATATTCCTACGAGATCCTGATCATCGGCGCCATGCTCGCCCTCAACGCCTTCTTTGCGGCTTTCGAGATGGCGCTCGCCTCGATCTCCCAGGCCCGGCTTCTGGTTCTCATGAACCAGAAACGAGCGGGAGCGGCGTCAGCCCTCTATCTCAAGGAACGCATCGGCGCGAGCCTCGCCATGGTTCAGGTCGGGATGACGGTCACGGGAGCCATCGCCGCGGCCACAGGGGGCGCTGGAGTTCAAGAAACGATCGCTCCCCGGCTTCAAGAGGCGTGGCAAATCTCTCACTCCCTGGCCCAAACCCTGGCGGTCATTTGTCTCGTCATTCCTTTAAGCGCGTTCACGATCGTTTTCAGCGAACTCATCCCCAAAGTGTTCGCCATCGAGAATAAGGAATGGGTGTGTCTAAGGCTTGCCCCCGTCATGCGGGTTTTCGCATTGGCGATCTGGCCTGTGGCAAACTTCTTTGAGTGGTGCGTGAAGTCGATGATGAAGCTGGGACGCCTGATCTTCAAGGGCAAGGGGCAGGAATGGGGAGATATCCCGGGGCTCCATGAGCTCCAAGCGGCCGTGTCTTTGGCGCGCACCAAACGGCTCATGGGCGCTCAGGAAGAAAAGATAGTGCTCTCAGCGGCCCAGCTCTCGCGTCGTCAAATTCATGACATCATTCTTCCGGCGACAGAGATTTCCATGATTCCATCCCACTTGAGTTTGGCGGAAGGGCTACTCCGGGCGCATCTGGATCTGCACACGCGCTTTCCCATCTGCGCCGAAGAAAACAATCCCCAGTCGATTGAAGGCTATATCACCTTTAAGGATTTGGTCACGGCGCTCAAAATGCACGCCGCCACGCCGACCGTGAAGGGGATTGCACGGCCGATCAAGCGAATCGTATCCGACATCCCGATTTCCCAGGTGCTTGAACAGATGATGAAGGAGAAACTCCACATTGCGCTCGTCATTTCCAAAGAGGATAAGGTCCTTGGCCTGATTACACTTGAAGACATCATCGAGGAATTGGTGGGGGACATTGAGGATGAAGAAGATTCGCTCCCCACCCACATGCATCCGACCTCCGGCGGCTGGCTCATGGGCGGAGGGGTCCCGATGAATGCGGTTTCCTCGCGCATCGGCGTGCCTTGGTCGGCCACTTTTGCCCATGAGCATACCTTGCGCCTCGCCGATTGGTGTGTCAGCGTGCTCAAGCGCCCGCTCAAAAAAGGGGAAACCCTGCGCGCGCAGGGGATGCAAATCACCGTGCGCAAACTCCGCCGCCGCAAGCTCGCCGAAGCCTTTGTCTCGAAAGCCTCCGATATGGCACACTCTTCTTCTAAAACATGATTCATAATGTTCGTGCGGTCGTTCTGTGGTCCCGGCGAAGCCGCGAGGCGGACAAGATCGTCGGGCTTTTTACGCGTGAGATGGGGCGCGTGACCGCCCGCGCGACGAGCGCCGCACGCTCCACCGCCAAATTTGGCGCCCTGACTGAACCCTTTGTCGAAAGCGATATCGCTCTTTATTTGGTTCCGGGCAGAGGATGGGGGAAAATCGTCGGCGGCAAGATGCGCTCGAGCTTCCCTGCCCTGCGGACCCAGGTCGACCGATCGACCGCCGCCTCGTGGGTCTGTGAAGTGGTCCACCGGCTCACCCCCGAGGAACAGGCGAGCCCTGAAAAATTCGCGCTTTTGCACGAGACCCTCTCCGCTCTTTCTGGCACGAGCTGCCTTGGAATGATCCGTCTCGCGTTTGCCGTCCGGTTTTTGGCGATTGCGGGTTTCGGTCTTGAGAATCGAGAAGCTTGGGTCGATCTTGTCCGTGAGCACCCTCGGTGGGCGAACGCTCTGTTGGAAGACCCTCTGGTGGAGCTGGGCGAGAAAGACTGGCGGCATCCCTCGATTACCTCCGTCGAACATCTGGCCGGCAGCGTCGTCTCCGATCACCTGAACCGGCCGCTCCATGTGAACCGGTTCAGGCAAATGGCCGGCGTTGAAATATGACATTCCAAGAAATAATTCTGACGTTGCACAAATACTGGGCGAAGCAGGGTTGTCTGCTGTGGCAACCCTATGACATCGAAAAAGGCGCGGGGACTTTTAACCCGGCGACCTTTCTCCAGTGTCTAACTCCGCGGCCCTGGAAAGTCGCTTATGTGGAGCCCAGCCGCCGGCCCACGGACGGCCGCTACGGGGAAAACCCTAACCGCCTGCAGCATTATTACCAATATCAAGTGGTCCTGAAGCCCGCGCCGTCCAATGTCCAGGCGCTGTATCTGGCGTCCCTGCGCGCGATCGGCATCGACCCGAAACAGCACGACATCCGCTTTGTGGAAGACGACTGGGAGTCGCCAACGCTCGGCGCTTGGGGGTTGGGTTGGGAGGTCTGGCTTGATGGGATGGAAATCACCCAGTTCACTTACTTTCAGGAGATCGGCGGCGTGAAGCTCGATCCCATATCGGTAGAATTGACCTATGGGCTGGAGCGCTTGGCGATGTATTCTCAGAAGAAAAACAATGTATTTGAAGTCCTCTGGACGTCCAAAATCACCTATGGCGAGATGCATCTCGAAGATGAACGCCAATTCTCCAAATATAACTTTGAATTG
>JBGPLV010000172.1:0-4633 GCA_041486625.1 Elusimicrobiota bacterium | reverse complement strand
GCCCGCCGCAGCCATTCGCTCTCGAATGGTATCCAGGTCTTCTACAACGTCCACGACAATAAATCGGACTTTGGTAAAATGTTCTTTTAGTTCTTGAAAAGCAGGAGATAGAAATCGTGGGACTAGAGAGCCCAAGCCACCATAAATGACGATAATCTTTTCTTGGTCACTCTTCTTTATCGTCTCCATCTCTGAGCCGAGGGTCGAGTCCATTTCCCAAGGGGTTTGTTTCTTAATGTCAATGCTCTCAACTGTTGCAGGCGGCTCAATGGGCATTCCAAGGTGGTGGCTCACTACCGGTTGCCGTTCATCGATAGACAAAAGAGATTCATCAGCATGCGCCTCGGCGGTAGGCTCTGGTCCATATGTGCTGCCTAGTGCTTGTTCTTCAAAATCAACCGCATTCCGTCCTACTTGACCATACCAGTGACGAGGGTCGATGGCGGGCTTGTCTGATCGCGCCGTAGCCGATGCTGAGGTCTTTGCGGGACCCAGGTTAAATAGCCGTTTGAAGATGTTTCCTATCGCTGGACCTATTAGAAAAAGGCGTCGACTGATATGAGGAATTCCTGAAAATGGTTCCTTGCTATTCTTTTTGGGAGGTCTTTCTCTAGGGATATACGGAGGAACCCCAAAACTTGATGACAGACTAAACGTCACAGGAATTCTTTCCAAAACGGTCTTTCTGAGCCACGCGACCGGATGAAACGGTGCTCGTTCACTCCCAAGTCTGGTTGCGAGAACCTGTTTGGCGAAGAGTTCTTTTGGAAATTGGTTGTAGGAAAAATTCATCCTGAAAAGGGGTGCCGCAATCGACTGTTGTTGAGACAGGGCGGCCGCTTGGAGGGGATCCGCGATCAGGCAGGGAACCAAGAAAAGCGCAAAGATGCGGAAAAGGAATTTGGGCATGGATTCATACGCGCATGCGCACGCGTAGGACAGGATATCAACTGGCCGTCGGGGAAGGTATCGGTCGAAAGGCTATATTTTGCATGGGCGGGATGGCCCGGGAAACCTGGGCCCCTAAAACAGATCGATTTGGCGGAAAAGCAGCGGGAGAACCGTGAAAACTGCTTAAGCAGCGTGCGGAAGCTTGAGATCAAGGGTAAGCCGGAACCCGATCCGATCAAGGACCTTCCGAAGCGTGTCCCATTGAGGGTTTCCGCTTTTGGAAAGCATGCGATAAAAATGCTCGCGGCTGATGCGAGTGCGCGCGGCCAGGCGGCTCATGCCGTGCGCTTCCGCCACATCCCTTAGGGCGATGAGAAAAACACGATGGTCGTCATCGGCCAGCGCCGCATTGAGATATTCCTTGGCATACTCCGGATTATTCAGCCGTTCCAGAAGATCCTCATGATAGGTTTTGGGCGCTTTCATAAATACCTCGTTTTATAGTCCTGCCAGAATTGCCTGGCTTTTCGAATGTCCGTATTTTGTGTCGATTTATCCCCGCCGGTCAAAAGAAGCACCACGCGGGACCCGACTTGGCCGAAGTAGATTCGATACCCTGGGCCATAATCGATCTTTAGTTCCAAAACGCCTTCTCCAGCCGGTTCACAGTATCCGAAATTGCCGGTCCGAACTCTGGCCACCCGGACATCGATGATGGCCTGCGTCTTCACGTTTCTTAAAGAGCTGTGCCACTCCCAGTACGGAACTTCACCAGCTGCTGTGCGATAGTACTCGATCTGGCGTTCTAGCGGTTCCATGCCGGCGCTTCCATAAGTGTAGTATATATATCACAAATTGCAAGATCCATTTTGTGAGACCTCCTATAGGATTAGAGGGAAAAGAAGGATTTTTATTCACGCTTTTTTTACCTGGTGGGACTAGCGTGATATGATTCTGAGGTGAATCCAGCTCGTCCTCCAGTCAAAAAGCGTCATCCGCGTAGAAACCTTATCGCCATTGACGGGACGTTGGATAAGTTGGATCGCATCCAGATTTCCGTAAAAGAGGTTGGGAAAAACGCCGAGCCCTTTGAGCTGCGGATCATTCATAAGGATGCCGTCCGGGAACATGTGGACTGCAACAACCCGAGCTGTTTTAATGGCGGGTTTTCGTTAGGGGATGTTCTACGCGAGATGGTTCACGGGCATCAAGAAGAATTTATTGGGACCAGCTTCTGCACTGGTCAGGAAGGCAACCCTGAGGATTTGAGCCCCCATCCTTCCTGTGGTACCCGTTTTGAAGTGGAAGCAACCCTACGTTTCCGTAATTACCCGAAATAATCGGGCTCATTCCCGGGTTTCCACTTGATGTTGCAGCCGGTGGCGGGACGTTGATCTTGGCTGACGGGTTTGTCGGCGAGCGCTGCATCGATCGCCGCGCGCAAGTCTTTACCGGTCACCGGTTTCCCGTTTCCCGGGCGCGAGTCATCCAACTGCCCGCGGTAAACGAGTGTAGGGGTCGCCTGCTGGCGACCCTTACTTATCGCGAAGAGAAAGAGATCCGGAGTGCAAGCCGCTGTGTAGGCTTTGGCGACTTCTTGGCTTTCGTCATAGAGGAGCGGGAAAGTGAACCCTTCCGCTTTAGCGAACTTGCCCAGTTCTTTCGGAGAGTCGTCGGGATAGTTCTCCGCATCGTTGGAGCTGATTCCCACGATCCCGATGTCCTTGGCGGCGTAATCCCTTCCCAGTTTCGCCAGTTCCTTCTTGATGTGTTGGATGTAGGGACAGTGTTGACACATGAACATCACGAGCAAAGCTTTCTTGCCTGCAAAGTCCTTCAGTGAGTAGGTCTTCCCTGAAACCACATCCGGCAGGTTAAAGTCCACCGCGGTCGTCCCCAGCGGCAGCATGGTTGATGGTGTAAGAGACATAAGGTATATCCTCCTTTGTTTCATTCTACTACGATATAGGAACTGTTTGGCGGGAATAGGGTTATAGCGTAAGAAGGTAAAAATCATGTCCAAACAGATTATCGATATTAAGCGAAAAGACGACCAGTTTCATACTCAGGCGGGCTGGCTAGATTCGCGGCATAGCTTCAGCTTTGGGCACCACTATGACCCGTCAAACACGCATCATGGGTTGCTTCTCGTGAGCAATGATGATGTGATTAAGGCGGGTACGGGTTTTGACACGCACCCCCACCGGGACATGGAGATTGTGACTTGGGTGTTGGACGGAGAGCTGGAACATAAGGATTCTCAGGGCAACAAAGGAATCATTTACCCAGGTTTGGCCCAGCGCATGAGCGCGGGGACCGGCATCTGGCACTCCGAGATGAACAACAGCGGCAAAAAGGACGTCCACCTGGTCCAGATGTGGGTGACTCCGGACACGGAAAGCGTGAAACCCGCGTATGAACAGCTGGATATTAATCCGCAGTTGGCCAACGGAGGCCTGGTACCCCTTGCCTCCGGTCGCGGCCACAACGCGGCGATCACCATTCGCCAGAAAGGGGCTGTCCTTTGGGGTGGCCGGCTGAAGGCCGGAGAAATCGTCCAGGTTCCTGACGCTAGATTCGCGCATGTGTATGTGGCTAGTGGCTCCGTGGATTTGGAAGAAGCTGGGACGTTGAAAACGGGTGACGCTGTCCGGTTGGCTGGCGCCGGCAGCCCAAAGTTGACAGCGGACGCCAATCGGGGCGCCGAAGTCCTGATTTGGGAGATGGAAGACGAGCTCCTTGGCGCATAAATAAAGAAATAGAAAGGAAGTGACCCATGGCTCAAGATCTTTATGTGATTACCGGCGCGACAGGGCATATTGGGCAGAAAATCGCGGAAAAACTTTTGGCGCAAAATAAGAAAGTCCGCGCTATCGGTCGAAGCGTGGAGAAGCTGAAGAAGCTTGGCGAAAAGGGCGCGGAGGTTTTTGTCGGAAATGTAGAAAACCCCGAGGACATGACCCGGGCTTTCCAGGGGGCAAAGGCCCTCTTTTTGATGATCCCGCCCGATTATAAGGCGGTAGATTTCCGGAAGTACCAAAACCGGGTGAGCGAATCCTACGAGAAGGCTATAAAGGTCTCCGGAGTTCGCTATGTGGTGAACCTCAGCAGTCTGGGCGCGCACCGGCCGGACAAGTTAGGCCCCATTAACGGGCTTTATGACAATGAGCAGCGGTTGAACAAGATCGCGGGGGTCCATATCGTGCATCTGCGGCCCACTTACTTCATGGAGAACCATTTCGGAAGTCTGGGACTCATCAAGCAGGCCGGGATCAACGGGAGTGCGATGAAAGGGGATGTCGCGATCCCTCAGATCGCCACCTCCGATATCGCCGAGGTCGCGGCTCAATATCTTCTCAAGCTCGACTTCGCCGGCCAGGGGGTCCATGAGCTTTTGGGTCCGCGAGATCTCACGTTGCAGGAAGCGACTTCGATCCTCGGCAAGGCCATTGGCAAGCCCGACCTGAAGTATGTACAGTTTTCTTACGACGACACCGAGAAGGCCCTTACCGGAATGGGCTTTTCAAAGGATGTGGCGCGGCTCTTTAATGAAATGGCCAAGGGCTTCAGCGAGGGACTGGCGAAACCCACACAGGGGCGCAGTCCCAGCACGACCACCCCGACCACATTTGAAGAATTTTCGAAGAATCTGGCGAAGGCTTATCAAAATTAAAATGAAGGAGGACATCATTATGGGACCACAAAAACCCTGCGGCTGCTAAGCGTAGTGAACAGTGCACAG
>JBGPLV010000171.1:0-4637 GCA_041486625.1 Elusimicrobiota bacterium | reverse complement strand
GGTATCCGGCCACAACCCGAATTTTTCCCCATCGTCAAACATCACCAGAGCCTTGTGGCCGGAGGGGGACGCGTATTGCCGGAGCAGACCGATCGTTTCCCCCGGGTCCTTAAACGGAATCGCATAGCGAAGGTCCTGCCGGATGGGAAGGACGGTGGCAACGGCGCCCTGTTCTTCGGTGAGATAAGCTCCGCACATTTCGTCGAGAGTCAATCCCGTGGACAAAAAATGGGTGTCGTCCACCAGCGTGTAGTCCACATCGTTGTCGAAAAGGACTTTGGCTAGATGCGGTTCCCACACGCGTTCGGCCAGCCACATGCCGCGGGGTTTTGTTTTAAAACGCTGGCGGATGTAGCGGGAGAGTTTCTGAATTTGGCCCGTCTTGTCGGCGTCGGGCAGGACCGGAAGAATCGGCTCGTAGTATCCGCCGGTCAAAATCTCGAGGCGCCCTTGCTTCACCTGATCGGCCACGCGATCGATATACTCCGGGTGATGGCGCTCCAGCCACTCCCAGAGAATACCTGTAGTGTGCATGTTCCAGTGGATGACCGGGTGGAGGTCCATCGTTTCCAAAAAAGGAAGATAGGACATCGCGTAGGCTTTCTCGAATACAAAATCGAAGTTCCCGATCGGCTGGTGGTTATGAACCCCTAAGATGAAATGGACCTTGTTCATTACCGGGGTTGCTCCCCCATGGCTTCCCGTTCGTCCTGCCAGCGCTCGAGGTAAAGAGCGATGTTGACGGGCTCATCCAGCGGAAGAGGTCGGGCTTCTAAAACGATCCCGCGGGAGGCAAGGTTTTTGAGCGCCCGCACGTCCTGGTCATCCAGGCTGATTCCTTTAAGGACCTGGACGCGGCCGTTACGGTAATGCAGTCCGCCCAGGTTCACGGAATGCACCGCCGCTCCGGCCTCTGAAAGCTTGAGCGCCTCCTCCGGTGTAGACACCAGGACAAGCGCGCGATCCTGCTTCCAACGGTTGGCTTTCCATGCGTGCGCCGTATCGACGAGCTTCAGGCAGGAGAGTTGAACACCCTCAGGAACAGCCAATAGATAAAGCGCTTTCTGCGTGTCATCGGCTTCGACGGTGTCTGAGGCGACCACAATGTGATTAATCCGAAGCGCTTTAAGCCACCCTTCGACCACCTGGCCGTGCACGAGACGATCGTCGATCCGCAAGAGTTCGACGGACATCAGGCAAGCCTTTTGAGCAAGAGATCCTTGGCCAGCACAATGGCCCGTTTACCGTCTTCAGCGACCTTTCCGGCGAGCGCTTTTAAATCCATTCTCTCACGGTGGGTAAAACTGGAGAGAAGCATGTAAAGATTGACTCCGGTAATGACTTCCGCAGAAAGATCCTTGGTTTTTAGGAGAGCGGTGTTGCAAGGGGTCCCCCCCAGCATATCCACCATGATGAGCACCCCGTCCGGCGATGCCAGACGTTCGATCGTCTCGCCGAGGGCCTGGGACACGTTTTCCAGCCCCATCTCCGGCGTCACGGAGAGGGCGGCGACCCCCTCCTGACGCCCGACGATATCCTGGGCGGTGCGCAGAAGCTCTTGCCCGAACTGGCCGTGCGTGATCAGAATGATCGCGATCATCGGTCGATATCCCGGTGATGAACGCGGACCTTAAACTTGCGCTTTTTCAAATAGTCGGCAAGTTCCTCCGCCATCACCACCGACCGGTGACGCCCGCCCGTGCAGCCGATCGCGATCGTCAAATAACTTTTCCCCTCCTGAATGTAGTGGGGAAGGGAATCTGTAACAATTTCAAAAAACTTTTTCCCAAAACGCTGCGCCTGCGGAGTCGCCAGGACGTATCGTCGGACAGCGGCGTCACGCCCGGTCTTGTTCCGCAAATTTTGCTGGTAATTGGGGTTCGGTAGAAACCGGACATCCCAGACGAGATCGGAGTCCACTGGAAGCCCGTATTTATAGCCGAAAGAAACAACACTCAACTGCATCTCGGAGTGCTCGTTGCGTGTGTCTAAAAGCTCAAGGATCCGCTGTTTGAGTTCCGAAAGCGTTAGATTGCTCGAGTCGATAATTTTATCGGCGAGCTCTTTGATTTTGAGGAGCTGTTTCCGCTCTTCCTTGATGCCGGCCTGGACGCTGGTGCCCAGGGGATGGCGCCGGCGCGTCTCGGAGAAGCGCCGCAGGAGCGTTCGGTCGTCGGCATCCAGGAACACGATCTTGCAGTCCACACCCTGTTTTTTGAGCTGCTCAACGGTGCCCAGAAAATCGCGCAAAAATCCGCCTTCCCGAATATCAATGCCCAGCGCCACGCGCTGCAGCGGGCGTCCCGAGCGCGAGCAGAGCTCTGCCATCTTAGGGAGAAGTTCGACCGGGAGGTTGTCGACGCAGAAAAATCCGAAATCCTCGAAACAATTGATGGTCTGAGATTTTCCCGCGCCCGAGAGGCCCGTCACAATCCAGAATAAGACCGGTTCTTTTTTCATGCGGATTGTTTTGATCTTCCTTTCTTGGATCTTCCGGAGCGCTTGGCCATGAGCGAAATCAGTTTTTTATTGAACTCCTTGGCCGTGAACTCCCCGCGGAATTTGAGGCGCTCGTTTAAGGTGGCAACTTCGACTAAAACGGCCAAGTTGCGCCCCGGTCTCACGGGCATGACAATCTCGGGAACCCTCACCCCGAGAATCGTGGTGGTCCTGTCGGAGAGCCCCACCCGGTCGTACTCCACCGCCTGTTTCCATTCCTCGAGGCGAATCACCAGCTCAATGCGTGTCCGGTCGAGCACGCTCCCCACGCCGAAAATCTTCTGCACGTCGATGATCCCCACCCCGCGCAACTCCATGTGATGGCGTATGAGCTCGGCCCCCGTTCCATAGAGTACTCCACCGAGGCGTTGTTTCACTTCCACGACGTCATCGGCCACAAGCATATGCCCGCGCTTCAGAAGCTCGAGCGCGCATTCAGATTTGCCGATGCCGGAATCCCCGACGAGCAGCACGCCCAGTCCGTAGACGTTCATCAGGACGCCGTGAATCGTGGTGGTGGGCGCCAGCTTCTCTTCCAGATAGACCGTGAGTTCTCCGATCAAGTGCGCCGTCACCAGGCCCGAACGCAGAAGCGGGACTTTAAGTGCCTCCGTCACATCAATGACTTCCCGGTGAGGTTTGATCCCTCGGGTTATGACAACACAGGGAAGCCTTTTACTGTAAGTGAAAACTTTGTGAAGCGCTTCCTTGCGTTGGGGTGCCGAAAACGTGGACAAATAGGTGTGCTCACCCAACCCCATAATTTGGACGCGCTCAGATGGGAAATAATCCAAGTAGCCGGAGAGCGCTAGCCCCGGACGGTTGATCTCGGACACGCTGATTTCACGGCGCAAACCCTTCGAACCGCCCAGAAGCGTTAATTGAAGGTCCCCTTCTTTTTCCCGGAGCAGATCGGCGACGAGCAATGTAGTCATCTAGAATTGATCTTCATCTTTAATCAGCTTGAGTATTTCCGCCGCCGATTTGGTCTCCCGCAAGGATTGACGGAAAAACTTATCCTTCAAGAGCCGCGAGATTCGGGCCAGCGCCTTCAAGTGCAAGGCGGCCGCATCCGGAGGCGCCACCAAAAGAAAGATGATATTCACCGGCTCGCCGTCCAAGGCATCAAACTGCACCCCGCGCCGTGAGAGCCCGAAAGCGGCGACCACTTCCGAAGCCTGGTCTGTTTTGGCGTGCGGAATGGCGATCCCCTGGCCGATTCCGGTCGAACCCAGTTTTTCGCGCTCGATCAAGACATTGACCGTCGACTTGGCGTCCTTCACCTTGCCATCTTTCGCGAGAAGACCGACCAGCTCCTCAAGCACCTCTTTCTTGGTCGTCGCGGACAATTCCGTCAGAATGGCATTCGGACTCAAAAAATCCAGTATTTTCAATTTTTCATCTTGATTAGCTTGCATAAGGCCTCCTTAAGAAATCGATTCCACAACCCCGAAGGTTTTGTCCGGTTTTCGGTACACCACCGTTACCCGGCGGTTCTCCGAGTTCAAGAAGATCCAGTGCGCGCTGTCCGAGTGTTCCATCGCCGAAATCGCCTCATTGACGGAAAGTGGCAAGAGCCTCAGCACGCGCATGCTCGACACGCGTGAATCAACAGGATCCGCCAGGGAAACGCCGACGTCACCTGACCACGTTTGGGCGCGGCCGGAACGACGCCGGTATTCCGGGCGCCGTTCGCGATGGCGTTCTTTGTAGCGGCGCAGTTGTTCGTCGATGTTGTCACTGGCCAGATCAATCGCCGCGTAAAGATCGATCGACTCTTCTTTGGCGGTAAACGTATGTCCGGCCGCGTGGATGATCACTTCGGCCGAATGCCGCTGCTTGGAAACGTCCAAAACCACTTGGGCCCAGATGAGATGGTCCAGAAAACGCTTGGCTTTTTCCAGCTTCTTTTGGACGTAGTCGCTGATGGCAAGGGTCAGCTTCAGATGGCGCGCCGTGATGTTGACTTGCATGGTGTTGGCTCCTTACCTACATATTAAATTTTTCACCGAGATAGAACCGGCGGGCGTCGGGATGATCGAGAATTTCTTTAGCGGTCCCTTCCACCCGCACTTGCCCTTCATAGACGATATAAGCGCGGTCGACGATCTGGAGTGTCTCGCGCACGTTGTGATCGG
>JBGPLV010000170.1:0-4690 GCA_041486625.1 Elusimicrobiota bacterium | reverse complement strand
GGAAATTGACGCGGATCAGCTCTGCCACACGCGGCGCGCGATCGAAGAAGGCGAAGCCCTGTTGTCCTTGCCCAGCCCCGTCCGCGTAATCATACGGAATCACCGAGACGTAAAAGAGGAACAAATACGGAAAGTCCAAAATCAAATAACCCATTCCCCGCCAGAATCCCCATCGTTGGCTGTAGTAAGAGACGGCGTTAAACGTCTTGTCGAAGGCAAAGAGAATCCCCACGAGGATGAAGGGGACAGCCGCTGAAAACTCCATGCCGCCTGACCAAATAGGCGGCATGTTTGAGTAGACGGCCCATGCTCCCATGACGGCCGTCGCGTAAAGACTGTAGCGGGCCAGGCGTGAGCGCATAAGCCACGTATTGGCCAGCGTCCCGCTTAACCAGAGAACCGCCACCGTGCCTACGGCCAATAGGAAAAATCCGCCGCCAATTACGCCGCCATCGAAGGGGATAGCGACCCTCAAGAAAGGCAAAAGGCTGAAAGGCTGAAAGGCCAGTGCGGTCAGTAGAAACCCACGGATTCCGTCCCGATTCAAAGATTTGGTCGCGTAGAAGATGTATCCAAAGATCTCGTCGAATTTCTCATTCCAAGGCAGGTTCTCGTTGTACAGGAGGTTCATGAAGCTGTTTTCAAGGAGCCCACGTTGAGAAGAGCGCGCGTAGCGCAGGCGCACGTTGTCAGTCGTATGATAGTTAGCGATGCGCGTCTGGCGCACATGAACGAACTCGGCAAAATCGATGCGGCCTCCCAGTTCTTTAATGTATTGATTTCCGCGCGTATCCTCGGCGACGGCAAAGGCCCCCACATGAGCCTCCTTGCGAAGGTACGCTTCGGTGCGATAGACCGTGCCCCGCCAAAAGGTCCCCGCGCGCATGGCCCGCAGGCCCTGTGTGGCATAGATCGCTTCCCCGATGCCCGAAGCGCGCGTGTTGACTGAATAAGGAGTATTAAGATCCGACTGACCGAGATTAAGCCCGGCCAGAGTCGAATCCTCGTGAAACATCTGCTCAAGCAGGAAGGCATCTCGCAGTTCATGCTCCTGCATTTCCATGCCCGCGTCCAGGGTGAACACCATCCCAGGAAGTAGGCGGTTGAGTCCGCGGCCCGTCTCTTCAAACTTCGCCGCGCCCGCCCGGAGATCTTCCTCACGCCCGGAGGAAAAATAAATATGAACGGGATTGGCGGGACGTCCGTTCAAAGAAACCTGGCTTTCTCGGGCCAGGTGCAGGGCGCGAGCCCCCTGGCGAAGCTTTTCTCGCCATGCGGCCCGTTCGTCCACCTTTGATTCAAGGCCATTCACGATGTTGGTCACCCAGCCGGGATCGCGCTCACCATTCTCGTAAGGGCCGCTGACTCGCATCAAGGCCTCATAGGCCCGCTCGACATGCTGGATAAAGGTATGGGCTTCTTCTTCGGTGAACCCCCCGGTGCCCCCCCCGAGCAACCCGCGCTTACGCAATTGCTCGAGGATTGACCGCTCCGGCTGGCACAGAGTATGAATTAAAAGAGTCGGATCTCTCCCTGACACGGCTGTATCCGCGCTCAGAAGAACACCCAGGCGGGTCCGGTAAGCCGGATTCGCCGTTCCCGCCGGAAGAGTGTAGACGGACCGCCCGCTTTCGGCAGGCGGATTTAGAAGCATCTCTCGGAGGAAAGGAAGGATCTGGGTCCCTAAGGCTTCATACTTCAACAGGACTCGCGCGTGTTTTTGAACCCACGCTTCCCGTCTGTTCGAATAATCTTGCCACGACTCGCCATCCGCGCGGCCAGACTCACGGTCGTAACGTTCCCGATAAGTGTCGTAAACGCGTTGGGCGTTCTTCAATGTTCGCTCAACGCTGTAGACGCGGTCGTTTACGAACTCCTCAATCCACTCGACCATTTCAGCAGGTGGGGCCGTGTTCTTAAATTGCTGAAACAGCGCATCAAGATCAGCGGGGGAGCGGGGGATTTCCTGTGAAAGATTGTCGAGGAACGTGATCGCGGCTTGCGCTTCTTCGGGAGGATAACGCTGTTGTAGGCTGGACATCAAGACGGCCCAATCTTCGGGGTAGCTGTTCTTGAGCTGTTCCAGCGAACTGCGCACAAACATTCGCCCCGTGGCGCCTCCCTGGCCAAGGAATAAAACGTCGCGTATCCGCACGCGAAGCACTTCGCCGGCCGACGGGATAAGAAAATTGGCCGCTCCGTGTTCTTCAAGCGAACGTAACTTTTCCTGGGGGCGGTCTGCCCGGAAGAACTTGCTGATCCAGTCGCGGAGAAATTCCTGCCCTTCTGGCGAGTGAGGTTTTTTATCCGGGAGTGTATCGGGAATCAGTTTCAGAAGCTCTCCTTCGGCCGCCCGGCGCGACTCAGAGTAACGAGTTCTTCCTACGGTCTCTAGAACCGCCATGAACTCCTCATAGCTCAAATCTTTGTTGCCGCTCAGAATCCCAAAAATGGCTTCTTGAATGTCGGGATCGCCAATGCGGTCTAGTCGCAAAAGCGACCCGACCTCGTCGGCAAGTCCCATGAAAGTCGATGGATTGTTATTCCAGTTGAGCCGGCCCGCCTGATACTGTTTGGCCACCAGGCGCAGCCAGGCCCAGGCATTCATGTAGTTGTTCTCCGTTGGTGCTAGTCTGCCACCCCCCCGCTCCCACACTTGCTCAAAATGCGCTCGGGCATCCTTCCAATCCCTGACGGCAAAACGGTTGTCGTCCGCAGCCAGGATCTGCGCTCGCCGGTTTTTCACTACCGTTACAATCCGGTGAAAGATTTGCGGGGTGGCCTTATACATGCCGTAAGCTCCTACCAGGGCCGAAAAGATCTCGCGCTGGTACATCAAGATCCCCACCAAAGACCAGAAGAAAAGGAGGATCACACCACTAATAACGAGAGAAAGGATCCAATCAAACTTGGACCAGAAAATTTCGCGCCTTTGCCTCGAGGACATTTCTCGCGTGTCGGTTTTGTTGAAAATCCTCAACCAGGTGTCCACATGCAAAAGCTTAAGCGGCACGCTCCACACCTGCAGGCCATCGCGGGCGGGATTTGGCATGGGGAGGCCTCTCAAACCCCGTTGCACGGCAAGGTAATCCATTTGAACTTGCATAAATTTCTTGACTTCCTGGTGAACGGTTACATTCAAATCAGCCAAGCTTTTGTCCTTGCTCTCCCACCATGGCCGGATGTGCCCACTCACGGAACGGGATTCCGTATCAAGAATCGGTTGGTCAGGGTGCTCTAATAGCTTGTATTTGATCCAATCGGCCAACTCGCCGTAGTGAAAAATATAACCGGATTTGCCATTTTTGTAGGTCGTGTACTTCAGAAGCTTTAGCCGTTCCTCGGGACCTGTCGCCTGATCCTGGAGGCGGTCATTGACCGCCATCTGGTGTCGCATCATGTTATGGATCTGATGATTTTCCGTCTTGAGAGACTTGAGGAGGTCCCTTGTCATCAGACCATGTTCGCGATTGAGAGCGAGCGCGCGCTGGACCAGGTACATGCGGACGGGCTCCATCCCTTGGAGCTCACCCATGAGGGCCCGGTTCAGTGCCATCTCCCAAACGTAACGCCGCAGTGGGTACTGATACATCCCCGGCATGAGGCGCGCTTTCGGGGGGATGCCTTTCCCGGGCTCATGCAAAGGCTCATAGAAGCCGCCGGTTTCAGGGATATTGATATACATCGCTTCGGGATTATCTTGATCGTGATAGCGCTCCACAAACCGATAGTCAGCGCCGCGCTGAAGGCCGTCCTCGTAAGCATGGTAGGCCACTTCGACGATATCCTCGCGAGCATCATCGGAAAGCAATTCTCCAACGGGATCGAGCGCGAGAAGAAGAGACCGGATCTGTCCCCGTAAAGGCTCGAGTTGCAGGTTGCGATCATTCGCCCTGAGCGGCGGTTCTTGCACCTTTTCGACTTTGAATAGATTGACGAAGGTCGACCCCTGGTGAAACTTGTCCGCCGGCGAAAGGTTAACCAGAGCAATCACCCCCACTATGACCCATAGGCCTAGAAGCTTCCAAGCATGGATCAAGGTAGGAGTAAACACCTGAGCGAGCGTAGGCAAAGCGATCCACTGCCCAGCCGTAATCGCGAGAAGGACTAAGAGCGGCGCAATGGTGAGGAATGACACCAACCAGTTTCCAATGCGTCGACCCCAGGTAAAGCTTCCATCGCCACGCGCATATTTCAGGATCACTCCCGACGCGACAGCGAAAACGGATGGGATGAGGACAAACATACCCTTGACCATCGACTGGTTGTGGCCCTTATCGTCCAGCCATTCACGAACCTTAGACTTGACCCGCAAAGGTTTGGCCTCTCCTTCTTCCGGCTGGGTGGCGCGCAGAGCGGAATCGGCTGGCAGGGCTTCTCGGCTCTCCTTGACCCTGGAAGCCAAGGACGGACCGAGGGCGGCTAAGGCCGCTTGCGCCTCCGTAAAACTCGGGTCCGACGGGTCAAAGATGTTCTGGTTCGGGTGACTCTCTTTATGGAGGCGGATCACTTCTTTGACGCGCTCGAAATCCGCTCCGAAGTCATACCAAGGAATCTTTTCATCATTGGAGTCGAAGAACTCACCGTGGGTCAACCACTCCGGATCAATAACGATATCCTTGGCGGCCCACTTGGCCTTGTTCGACCTGAGGTCGCGGCTCATGGTGTCTGCCGTCGTCCTTTCCAAGGC
>JBGPLV010000169.1:0-4722 GCA_041486625.1 Elusimicrobiota bacterium | reverse complement strand
GATGTTGTTGTAGGGACAGAGCATTCGCGCCGCGCCGCATTCAATGCAATTTTCATAGGCGACGAGGATTTTTTTCTTATCGGCATCCCATGAATACACTCCCGCCGGGCACCCCGTAATGCAAGGCTTATTCACACAACCCAAGCAGGGCTGAGGATCCATGATCTTAATATGGCTCTGGTGGTCATTCTTGTAGGTGAGAAGCCCCAGTTTGGCTTCCAGCGTCATCGGTTTGGATTCATCAGCCATAAATTTCTCCTTAGCCAATCGCCTTTCTGAGGCTCATAAAATCTTTGATCATGCGGAAAAATCCGCGTTCTTTCCGGAAGCGCCGAATAATGCGGCGCTGGTGGTCCCGCTTGGGGAGCCCGTCAACCAGAAAATATTCGTGCGCCGCCTCGTTAATGAGCCTGGGATAGACCGTCAGGATTTCGCGGTTTTCGCGCACCTTGTCTTCGATATCCTTGTGATCTTCCATGTCCATGAGTACAAAAGACTCGTCCAGCTTCTTGCGGTAGGCCGAAAGTGTTTTGGCTGAGAAGTTTCCCTTCTTTTTGGCCTCGATGACGGTCTCCCCCGCCAAGCGTCCCGCGGCCATGGCGAGGTTCGACCCTTCCCGGTGCGTCGGGTTGATCATCTGGGCCGCGTCGCCGGCCAAAAGCATTCCGTCCGCATAAAGCGGAGGCATGACGTTATAGCCGCCTTCCGGGATCAAATGGGCGGAGTATTCCAGCGGTGTCGCACTTTGGATATAACGCCGGACCAGCGGATGGTGCTTGAGCTGTTCCAGGAGATCATACGGTTTGATGTTGGTCCTCTGAAAATCGTCCAGCGCACAGCCCAGGCCGAGCGAGATGGTTTCTTTATTCGTGTACATAAACGCATAGCCGAGCATTCCTTTGGTGATATCTCCCACCATCTCGGTCGTGCTCCCTTGGTTGCCTTCCAAACAAAAACGGTCTTCAATCTTCTCGCGCGGGAGCCCCAGGATCTCTTTGACGCCGAGGGCGACTTCATTGGACTTCCATTCACGGGCGATCCCCGCTTTTTGAGCCAAAATCGAATTGACGCCGTCGCAGGCAATGACCACATCCGCGAAAAGGTCATCCCCTTCCGTCGATTTGACGCCGACAACCGTGCCGTTTTTCTTGATGACGTCCGAGATCGTGACGCCGGTGAGAAGGCTGACTCCCGCTTCCTCCGCCTTCTTCGCATACCAGCGGTCGAATTGCGTGCGGATGATGGTGTAGCAGTTGGCGGGTTCGACGTCGTACTCCGCGGATTTGTAGCCGATTTGGATGCCGGCCTTCTCGGTCAGGACAAAAACGCGTTCTTCGACGATGGCGCGCTCTAGCGGACAGTCCTTCCAAAACTCAGGAACGACATCCGCAAGCATCTTGGAATAGAGAACGGCCCCCTGAACGTTCTTGGCGCCGGCATACTCCCCGCGTTCGAGTAGCACCACATGGAGTCCGGCACGGGCCATGGTGATGGCGGCGGAGACCCCCGCGGGGCCTGCTCCTACGACAATACTGTCAAACTTCTCATCTGCCATATCTAATGGTTCCTATCAGGGCATCAGAGGAATTTCAAGGGTGGGATCCTACAATCTCCCCTCTCCCGCCGGAGGTGGGAGAGGGTGCAGGGTGAGGGCACTTGCCCTCATCCCCGCCTTCTCCCATCCTTCTGACGGGAGAAGGAGTTTTGGCCCTCCATTAAAAACTACTGAACTTCGTAAAGCTCGCGGTAACGGTCCGGATATTTCGCTTTGAAACCCGCCAGGAGCTTCCGGCGATGCTCCGCCCACTGGGCGGCGTTGGCCCCGGTTTTGCGTTTCTCCGAATCGTAAGTCAGGAACTGCCAGATCTTTTTCCCCTCAGGAGGCGAGATGTTGCACCCCGGCTTGGACATCATCTTTTTCACGTAGCGCTCCCAGACGCCCGGGCCGGAGGCTGTTTTGCCCTCAATCTGCCAGACGAGTTTCTCTTTGAACATCTCGGGATGCTCGGCTTTCCATTTGGAGATGACGGAAGCATGCTGTTCTTTGGGGGCTGAAGGCTCCACAAACTGAGAGTTCAGCGGCCGCGACACCTGATGGCACCTTTGACACTTCACGAGAAAAATGTTCTTGTACGTGTCCTGCATTTCCTGGGAATAAGAAGACACATCGATGGAGGCCGGCCCGAAATCGTTGGCGTAGGGGCTCTTTAAGGCCTTGGCCTTTTCGGCTTCGTAGGAAGAATCCTCCGCGCGTAAAAACCCCGTCAGAAACAGGACTCCAAAAATTAACGCTTTTTTCATCTTAAAACTCCTCTTGTTTTTCCGCGATGCTGAAGAGATAGTCGATGAGCGCCTCCATCTCTTCTGAACTTATTCTATCTTTCCATGGCGGCATGTACAACGGCGGGGTCGGCCCCTTTTCATTTTCTTTATTGACGACCGGGACTCCGTACTCCAGTTTCTTTCTCAGCTCGTCACGGGTATAGTTGCCGACGGTTTTCGCCAGAACCGGCTCGAGGCCTCCTCCCTGATAGTTAAAGTTTCGGCGTCCGCCTTTCGCGTTTACGCCGTGACAGCCCGCGCAACCGTAATGGTCAAACACCCATTTGCCCGCTTCCTTCCGCGAGCTGAAATGCATATCCGCAAACGTGGCGTCCTTCGGACCCGGGACGTAATAGTTGTACGGTAGCTTTTCGCTTCGAGCTGAGAGAATATAGGTCGTCAATGCCGTCGCGTCATCCTCGGTCAATTCCGGCCCTTTGTCCGGGTAGGCCGGAGACGGCAGCGTATAGTTCTGCATGCCGGAAGGCGCGATGGGCTCCGTGTTGTATTTCGCCTCGGGGTCCCCCGGGGTCATCTCCCACGGGTCCTTCACAAAGTGCAGCCGGATCCAGTTGAGAAGGTTCATGTCTTCCTTGGAAAGACCCGTATGGGAGAAATCAATGCGACCGATGGGTTTGTTGGCGGTTTCTTCCGCCAGATCCACGCTGATGGGCCCGCCAACCCCTTTCCATTGGTGACAACCCATGCATCCATGTTGCCCCAGAAGCTCTTTGCCCTTGGCCGCCACTTCGGTTCCGGGCAAGCTCTCAAAATTTCCGTGGCATTTGGCGCAGGACGCCTGGATGTAGGGAGGCGCGAGTATCGGGCGGTCGAAATGTTCCGTCGGTTTCCAACCGTATTTCCTCTTCCATTCGGCCTTCTGGACTTCGTCTTTTGGCGTGTGCGCGGCACCAAGGAAAGTGGTCGCGATGCCCTGGCCGCCGTGGCAGATCACGCAGCCAAACTTCTCGGGCGGATGGTTCTTCAAGAAATCGCCGGGGTGGGACTTGTAAGGATTTTCCGTAAACGTATTGTGAAGCGTGGGCGTGGCAATCGAATCCATGCCCTGGTGGCAACTCGTGCAGCGATCGACTTGCTCCAGGTCGGTCGCCAGAATCTGCTTAATCTCGATGGGCCGGTCGGCGATAGACTTGCGGGATTCTTCGTTTGATTCCGCCGCCAGCTGCATCCGGCGGTATTGCCTTTGATAATTCGCCCAGCCCTGGGGAAGATAAGGACCCGCGAGGTCCTCCACCACGGCGGCGAGAAAGACCAGGAGCAGGACGAGGTTTCCCCAGATGAAAAGCTTTCGCAACATGGGCTAAATGTTCAACTGAAACTGCGGGAGGGTGAGGATGTACTTGATGTGGAACCCAAGACGCACGCCCATCTTCATCAATACCCCGAGCATCAGAAGCACCAGCACCATGGTGATGGCGTAGCGTACCTTCGGCTGGTTGGCGAGATGCCGCCGCGGGACCAAAACACCGAGGACGTAGTAGAGGTAGCTGAACACGACCAGCCAGATCATCTGCTCCCAATATATCTTGGTGCAAATCTTGATGACGGACGCAAAACCCAGGATTCCCAAAAGGCCGTTGCGGAGCGCTTTTTTCCATTCAAATTCCGGTTTGAGCAAGAGCGGCAGAACCATACCGACGATAAAGTAACTTCCTACCGCCGCCAGACCCCAACCGAGAGGCATGCTCCAGGTGCGCGGCGGCGGCGGCTTGTGAATCAACCAGCTCTCCCAGGGCATGTAGATGTCCCAGTTCGGACCTCGCAGGACGCTGCCGATGAAAATCATGAAGAACCACATGCCGACGCCGAACAGGAAATAGGTCATGGCGAGCGGGCGTTCCTTAAATCCGTAGCGGCCTACGCCTTTCGTTTTATCGGGATCAATGTAAGGAACGGCCATGAGGCCGACCATGATGAGGGTGGGCAGGACTACACCGGCAATCCATGGATCAAAATAGACGAGAAGCTCCTGCAGCCCGGTAAAGTACCAGGGCGCTTTGGAGGGATTGGGAGTCACCGTCGGGTTGGCCATTTCCTCAAGCGGTGCTTTCTGGAGCAACGACCATACGGAGATAAAAATCATGCATCCCAGAGCGGCGATGTACTCGCGAACGATCAGGTGCGGCCAAGTATCGACTTTATCGTGCGGCAACTGTTCGGGTGTGATCGCGGGACCGGAGAAATTATCTTTACGCACTCTCCAGAAGTGGAGAATCATGAGAGCGCCCGCGACCAAGGGAACAAAAACGCAGTGAAGAACATAGAAGCGCAAGAGCGTATTGGCGCCGACAGCAGTTCCTCCCAGAAGCACAAACCGCACGTCGTTCGAGCGCCCCAGCATCGCGAATGGACCTTCGGCTCCGAGCCCTGGGGATGCCG
>JBGPLV010000168.1:0-4807 GCA_041486625.1 Elusimicrobiota bacterium | reverse complement strand
TGACGGTGGGGGGGTTCAGCCAATTCTTTGTCCACGTGCCCGCCTTGCTCAAAAAGGGTTACACGCTCGCCTTATGCTGGAACCCGAAGCATGAAGGAGTACAACGCGTCGGACGCCTTATCCTGCCGGCCACCGTGGGGGTCGCGGCGGACCAGGTGAATGCTTTCGTAGACACCATGATGGCCACTTTCTTGAGCGTGGGATCCGTGACGGCACTCTATTATTCCAACCGGGTGATGCAGTTGCCGCTGGCGCTTTTCGGGATCGCGCTCTCCCAGGTCGCGCTTCCGACAATGTCGGCCTCTGTCGCGCGCGGCGCCACCCAGGAAGTGAAGGACACGTTGAACTTTTCCCTCCGGCTGACGCTGTTTATGATACTGCCCGCCACGACGGGGCTTCTCGTTTTAGGTCACCCGATCGTGCAAACCCTTTTCCAATACGGTAAATTCTCCACGGAAGCAAGTTGGGTCACCACATGGGCCCTGGCGGCTTTTTCCATCGGGCTTTTTGCTTACTCGGCGGTCAAGATTCTGGCGGCGGCCTTCTATGCCTACCAGACCACCCGCATTCCTGTTATCATCGCCTCGAGCTGCGTGGGATTGAATATCGTCCTGAATGTGGCCACTCTTGTCGCACGCAAGAAGTTGAGTCTCTTGCATCCGGAGTGGGCGGAACTTTTAAACGGTCGGATTGGTGTGGCAGGTCTTGCGCTTGCCACATCGATCGCTTCTTGGGTGAACGCGGCGACGCTTTTTATTCTTTTGCGGCGCAAGCTCGGAATCCTGGGAGGCCGGCGCATCCTGCGCACGGTCATCAAATCCAGTCTGGGGTGCGCGGCGATGGGCCTTTTTTGCTGGGGGATCATGAGCCTTGGCATTGCCTCTCGCGGCCCGCTCGCCGCGCATGAGCGCGTGGCCCGGGGTTTCGAACTCGCGGCCGCGATTGCGGGCGGCGCTGGAATTTACATGCTTTTTGCTAAATTATTGCGGATGGAAGAGTGGGAACCGTTTTGGTCGCAATTGAATTCCCACCGCGCCAGCGTCGACGTTTCCGAGTAAGGAATTTTTTATGGCCAGTGTCACATTTGCACCGTTAACCGCGCTTCTACGCAATCAAACCGAAAAAGGCGCTTCAACGGCTCCCGGCGAAAAGGAGCTGCTGGAGATCTGCTCCGTTCCGGTGGAGACGGCACTGGCCCGTTCCGGCTCAAGCGACAAGGGTCTCGCAGAAGAACATATTCAGGAACAGCGCGCCAAATACGGTCTCAACGAGATCGCCAAGCGAAAAAAACTCGGCTTTGTCGGGGAGATTCTTCAACGCTGTAAAAACCCTCTCGTCATTCAGCTTTTCGTCATCGCCGGCGTGTCTTACGCGCTGGGCGATTTGCGCGCTTCCATTGTGGTTAGTGTCATGATCCTTTTGAGCGTGTTTCTCGGCTACTTCCAAGAAACACGCTCAAGCCATGCCGTGGAAAAGCTGCGCGCGATGGTGCAGACCACCTGTACGGTACTTCGCGGCGGAAAAGAGCTTGAGATTCCCATGAACGAGCTCGTTCCGGGAGACATCGTGGCCCTTACGGCCGGCTCCATCATCCCCGCCGACCTCCGTCTGATTTCCGCCAAAGATTTCTTTGTCAGCCAATCCGCGCTCACCGGGGAATCCATGCCGATTGAAAAGAGCACGGGTAATGGCCAGACGCCCCATCAAGTGGCGCTCGAGCTTCCCAATGCCTGTTTCCAGGGGAGCAATGTCCTCAGCGGCGCCGCGCGCGGACTTGTCGTGAACACCGGCGTCAATACCTATTTCGGGACCATCTGCGAGAAACTTTCAAGCCAGCGCATCCTCACCAGTTTCGATAAAGGCGTCAACGCCTTCACCTGGCTCATGATCCGCTTCATGATCATCATGGTGGCGGTGGTGTTCGTGATCATCGGGCTCACCAAACACAACTGGTCGGAGGCCCTGATGTTCGGACTGGCGATCGCTGTCGGCTTAACACCCGAGATGCTCCCCATGATTGTGACCGTCAACCTCTCCAAAGGCGCGCTCGCGATGTCGCGCAAGAAGGTGATCGTGAAGCGCCTTAATTCCATCCAGAATTTTGGCGCGATGGACGTCCTGTGCACCGACAAAACCGGAACGCTCACGCAGGACCGGGTCGTTCTGGAGCGCTACGTCGATGTCACGAACCGCGAAAGCGAAGACGTCCTCCGATACGCCTACATGAACAGTCACTATCAAACAGGGTTGCGCAACCTGCTCGACAACGCCATTTTGGCCCACACGGATTTGGATGTCGAGCGCGCGTGCCGTAAAGTCGATGAGATTCCGTTCGATTTTGCCCGCAGGCGAATGTCGGTCATCATCGATTACGAAGGCGATCACGTGCTCATCTGCAAGGGGGCCGTAGAGGAAATCTTCAGTGTCTGCGACCGCTACCAGGTCGATGAGGAAATTCACCCGCTTATCGACATGCTGAAGAACGATGTGCTGGAAGAATTCCAATCGCTCAGCGCGGATGGATACCGTGTGCTCGCGGTGGCGTATCGAGAATATCCTCAATCAAAGGAAGTATTCTCAGCATCGGACGAGAAGGACCTTGTCCTTCTGGGTTACATCGCCTTCTTTGACCCTCCCAAGGAATCCGCGGGCCGCGCTCTCGAAGTCCTCCGTAAATCTGGCGTCGGCACGAAGATTTTGACAGGAGACAACGCCCTCGTGAGCCGAAAGGTGTGCAAAGACGTGGGACTTCAAATTGACGGGCTAGTCACCGGGGATCAGCTTGTGAACCTGAGCGAACAGGACCTGGCCGCCGTCGCCGAAAAGACGACCGTCTTTGCCCGGCTGTCTCCTTCACAGAAAGAACAGATTATTCGTGCGCTTCAGCGCAACGGCCACGTGGTGGGATTTTTAGGTGACGGGATCAACGACGCTCCCGCGATGAAGACGGCGGATGTCGGCATCTCTGTCGATACGGCCGTCGACGTCGCCAAAGAGTCGGCGGACATTATTCTTCTTGAGAAAAGCTTGCTTGTCTTGGAGGACGGTATTATTGAAGGCCGCAAAGTGTTCGGCAATATCATCAAGTACATCAAGATGGGCGCGAGCTCTAATTTCGGCAATATGTTCAGCATGTTGGGCGGCGCTCTTTTTCTGCCCTTCCTCCCGATGGCGCCGATCCAGGTCCTGGTCAACAATTTACTGTATGACTTTTCGCAGCTCGGCATTTCTACCGATAAGGTGGACGAAGAATATCTCCTGAAACCCCGCAAATGGAATATCGCCAGTATTAAGAAATTCATGCTTTTTGTCGGGCCGACAAGCTCCGTTTTCGATTACACCACCTTTTTCCTCATGCTGTATGTATTCCACTGCGTCAACTATAATGATCCCCACGCGACCGGCGCCATGAAAGCCTATTATGAGAATCTGTTTCACACCGCGTGGTTTGTGGAGTCCCTACTGACGCAGACTCTGATTGTGCATATCATCCGCACGAACCGGATTCCTTTTCTGCAAAGCCAGGCGAGCACGGCGCTAACGCTCACCACGATCGCCGTGATGGCCTGTGCGATCGTCATCCCGTTCAGTCCCTTGGCTGGTTCCCTGAGGATGGTCGCGTTGCCGAAGAGTTTTTGGCTCTGGATGCTGGCAACGCTCCTGGCTTACGTGACGCTCACCCATAACGTCAAAACCTGGTTTATTCACCGCTACGGAGTTGATTAATGCGAAGTTTACTGAACGCCCTTCAAGACGGACGACTGATCGAACTTCCGGATACCGACAAGTGGAAGTCCCTCCAGTATTTGGCTCATCTGATCGAGGCCATCCCGGAAATCAGCGAAACCGACTTGGCTGAACAGGTGCTGGCCCAGGAGCAATCCAACAACACCGGCATCGGGCTCGGCGTGGCCTGTCCGCACGTGCGCGTGCCGGGAAATGGCGATCTCTTGAGCGCTGTCGGTTGGAGCCCCACCGGCATCGATTACGACTCCAAAGATGGGAAAAAAGTGCACCTGGTGGTGATGTATTACATACCGGAAGCCCAAAAGAACACTTACTTGAAAGAAGTCTCCTCGCTGGTCCGCGCGGTCCGTCCGGAGGGGGAGATTCAATCGATCGCCAAAGCGGAAGACATCGCCAAGGTGCGCGAAGAGCTTCTTGACTGGGTGTCGGCCGCCATCGATGCGGGGATCCCGGAAACCAAAGCGCGAATGATTCGCCTCGAAGCCCGACACGCGGCGTTGGGAGAAGCACCCGAGGCCCCTGCCGGCATCGCGGCGCCTGTTATTTATCCACTTCTGATCCTCCCGCAACCCAATGACAAATTCACAGTTCTCTGCGAGAATCACGAGTTGAGCTCTATTCTTGAAAATGACACGACCTTAAGTATCTCTCTCAAACAAAGGGCTAACATTGAACGTGGTGGATACCGGCTGATTTTTAGAGGCGTTCAGATCTACGATCCCGCTCGGCCGCTCTACGACTACATCGCCGTAAAAATCAGCTAGCTCACCTTCCCAGTTAACCCAATATTTACAATCACGAAACGTTCCCGTAACGCGGATTTCTTATGGTTTGGGTATCACTCCCAGGAGGTGGCTTATGAACAAAAGTCCACGCGCCATTCAAATTGACACACTGGTCTATTTCATCCGTCGGGCGGACCTCGGGAAAGCAAACAGATTGGTGGGCCAATTCCTCAAGCGAGGCGACCGGGTGAGCCGCGAAATTATGGCCGCCTACCGGCATTTGGAACACGGCTGTTCCGCGGATCCAACGCTGACCGCGTCCCAGAGCTGAATCT
>JBGPLV010000167.1:0-4838 GCA_041486625.1 Elusimicrobiota bacterium | reverse complement strand
GGACACTTCGCCAAGCGCTTGATAAGGAGCATGCCCATGCCTCTTGAACATTCACCCCGATCTAAGAAGGCCATCCCCGCAGGGGTTTGGACCAAATGCGACAAGTGCGAACAGATCATTTACAACAAGGAGCTGGAAGAGAACTTCAAAATCTGTCCCAAATGCGGCGCTCATTTCCGCTTGAATGCGCGGGAACGCATCAAGCAGCTCTTTGACGAAGGCAGCTTTAAAGAATTCGGGGAGACCGTTCATCCCACCGATCCGCTTGGGTTTGTCGATATCCAGCCCTATTCGGTTCGCCTCACGCAGAGCCAGAAAAAAACCGGTCAGATTGACGCCTGCGTGGCCGGCGAGGCCACTATCGAGAATCATGCGCTCGTGGCGGCTCTATTGGACTTTGATTTCATGGGCGGCAGCATGGGAAGCGTGGTCGGGGAGAAAGTGACGCTGGCGATCGAAAAAGCCCTGAAAGAGAAGGTGCCGCTCCTGGTCGTCTCCGCTTCCGGCGGAGCGCGTATGCAGGAATCCATCCTGTCTCTTATGCAGATGGCCAAGACGAGCGCGGCGCTGGCCCGGCTGCACGAAGCGCAGGTGCCCTTCATTTCCCTTCTGACGGATCCGACCACGGGAGGGGTCACGGCTTCTTTTGCCATGCTGGGGGATCTGATTGTCGCGGAACCGAAAGCGCTCATCGCTTTTGCAGGACCTCGCGTCATTGAGCAAACGATCCGGGAGCAACTTCCGGAAGGATTTCAATTATCCGAGTTTCTTCTCTCCCACGGGATGATCGACGCGATTATTGAGAGGAAGGACTTGAAACGGTTTCTCGCCGATATCCTGGCCTATTTTGGAGCAGGGGCTAAGTGACCTACGAGAATTTTCTCCATAACCTGAACTCCCGCGGGATGTTTCGCATCCACCCGAATCTGGATCGCATTCGGAAAGTCCTTCGCATTCTCGGGAACCCCCAGGACCGGTACCCCACCATTCATATCGCCGGCACGAACGGGAAGGGGTCCGTGGCCGCGGCCCTCGAGTCTGTATTAAGGGCCAACGGCTACCGAACGGGGCTTTACACCTCACCCCATTTAATTGATTTACGGGAACGCGTGAAGATCAACGGGTCTTCGCTCGTTCGGGGATTTACGCAGATGGCGCAGGATGTTTTTCACGCTGAAAAACGGGCCAGGACTCCCTTGACGTATTTCGAGTTATTGACCGCAATTGCGTTTCAGTCGTTTGCCGCCCAAAAAGTGGATATCGCGATCATTGAATGCGGCTTAGGAGGCCTGTGGGATGCGACCAACGTTCTCAAACAGCCTCTTTTAAGCCTGATTACCTCCGTGGGCCTTGACCACACCGAATGGCTGGGGCAGGATGAGTTTCAAATCGCGGCCCAAAAGGCCGGTATTATTAAGTCACGGGGCTGCGTTGTTTCCGGGGTTCGCGGCCCGTGGCGAGATGTGATCGTACGCGCCGCTCGCGAAAAAGAAGCTGTCATTGATCAAATTGACACAGATTTTGAGGCCGAATCGCTAGTAACGTCATGGAAAACCGGTAAACAGACTATTTGCTTCTTATATGACGGGGAACCTCCACAGATCATTCCTTTTGGGCTTTTAGGGACTCATCAGGTAGATAACGCCGCGCTCGTGATGGCTGCTCTTAGACAGCTTAAAAAGAAGGGCTGGCGAATACCGATGGCTAATCGGGACCAAGGTCTGCGCGACATCCACTGGCCAGGCAGGCTCCAATTGATTGATCGTTACAAATCCGCTCCCATTCTCCTCGATGGTGCGCACAACCCGCAGGCTATGAAGATGCTCCTCCAATCCCTTGAATTGTCTCCATTTAAGAATGCGCCAAAGACATTTGTATTCAGCGCGTTTAAAGATAAGAATTTCATCGTTATGGGTCAGATGATCACGCAACATGCCGCAGAAGTTTGTTTATGTCCTTTACCCGGCTCACGGGGGGCCGCGGCGCGCCGGCTGCGCATCGGTTTCTCAAAAGTGCGGGGTCCAGTTCGCACATTTAAATCATCCCGGGAAGCCCTCTTGAGTGCTCTGCATGATACGCCACGCGACGGCCTTGTCGTGGTGACGGGGTCATTAGCGCTCGCCGGTGAAATTCTTCGCGATCGTATGCGAGAAACCGATAAGGAAAAGACCCATGCCTAAGCTCGCGCTCGGCATTGATATGGGAGGAACGGGGATTAAATTAGGTTTTGTGGATGCCCGCGGAAAACTCCTCAAAGCGTTCCGTTTCTCAACCCCGACAAAGACAAATCCTGAACAAATCATCGGCCTGATGACAAGACAAGCCAAGACGATGCTTGAGCTCGCGGGGCGAAAGAACATCGTCGGCATCGGCGTCGGCTGCGCGGGAGATGTCGACCCAGTCCATGGAGTCATCCGGATTTCCCCGAACTTGCGCTGGAAACAGGTGCCGCTCAAAAACTTATTAAGCCGTCAACTGAAATACCCGATTCTCGTAGAAAATGACGCCAACGTGGCGGCCTGGGCGGCGTATTCGGTGGAGGCGAAGCGAAAGGTCAAGAACCTTATTTGCGTGACAGTTGGAACAGGCATTGGCGGCGGACTTATCATTGACGGCAAACTCTACCGCGGCACCACAGGCAGCGCGGGAGAAATCGGTCACATGACCCTTTTCCCCGAAGGGGTCCCCTGCAACTGCGGCAACCAGGGCTGCACAGAACGATATATCGGCGCCAAGGCGATGGCCCTGGAGGCCAGGCGGGCCATCGCGTCCGGGGAAACGACGCTCATCACCCAACTAGTGCATCATGATCTTTCCAAAATCAATCCACTGGTTATCGAGCAGGCCGCTCGCCAGAAGGACCGCCTGGCGCTGCACCTGTGGGAGCAGGCCGGAGAGCGTTTGGGAATTACCCTGGCTTCGGTAGTCAATATGCTCAATCCTGAATGGATTGTTCTGGCGGGCGGACTTTCACGCGCGGGCAAGCTTCTCCTGGATCCTCTGCGCCGGACGATTCAGAAGCGCAGTTTCCCGACGGCCGCAAAAACAGTGAAGTTGGTGATCTCTAAACTGGACCAGGACCTCGGCATTGTAGGCGCGGGTCTATTGGCGCATGAATCCTTTGCGAAACGTTGAATAAAACCTCACTCCTGGCGTTAGGCATTCTGCTGTCCTGCCTCACCTCACTTTTTGCCTTCAACGCCCACCAACCCTTTGATATCTCATCGGACGTGCTTGACTATAACGATGAGACCCAGGAAATCACCGCCGAAGGGCATGTGGCGATTGTTCAAAGTAGCTCGACTCTCCACGCCGATGTGGTCCGATACGACCGGCTCCATCAACACTTGATCGCGCGCGGCAAGGTGGTACTCCGGGAAAAGGACGGCATCGTGCTCGGCGACCAGATGGACTATGATCTCGTCCAGGAAAAAGGTGTGGTTCTGGGGGGCAAGGGCTATGGGTCTCCATGGCTTTTTCAGGGCGCTTCTTGGGAGAAGAACCAGGATTACTACGTCGGTCGTAACGCTTCCTTTACGAGCTGCGACCTGATCGATCCCCACTATCACATTCGCTCAAGCCGGGTGCATCTCATCCCGGACCGTCTTTTCTGGGCGTGGAACAACATCTTTTATGTCGATGATCACGCCGTCTTTTACTCACCATTCCTGTACAAGTCCCTGGGCCCGCGCCGGGTGGTCTTTCAGGTGCAGCCCGGAAATGACAGCGTCAAGGGTGCTTTTGCCAAAACTACGACGACACTGCGCTTTACGGACAAAGTCTACGACCGCGTTCTGATTGATCACTACACGACCTCTGGGACCGGCTACGGGAACGAATTTGACTATCATGACACGAACTATAAAGGATCACTTTTCGGTTACTACATCAACCCCAAAGGAAGCCCGGAGCTTGTCGGCGCCCCAAAAACCGCGCAATACAACGTTCGCGCCTACCACTGGCAAAAGATCGATAGCAATTTAATAGTCCAATCTAACATCAACCATCGTAAAAATGTGTCCTTTAACGATCAATTTTTTACTCAGGACACCAACCAATCCGTCACCGACATAACCAACTCTACCGCGTTGACGTATCAAAAGGGCCGCATCAATCAGCGTCTGGTCGTGGAAGCCTTGGAAGCACCGGACGCCAATGCCGACCCGCTTTTTGCCGATACGCACATCCAGTCAGCTTCCTTACCCCGGTATGAGTTGACCTTCTATCAAATGCCGCTATGGAGTCCTCATATCTCGACCTCGACGCTCGAGCAGGTGCTTCATCCGAACCACTTGGGCCCACTGCAAATCACCGCCAATGCCACGGCCGAAGATTTTTATTCGCGTATTGACGACCAAAAGAGGCTACGGGCCACTACCGGGGCCACCTTGTCGGAATCCATCAATCTTTCCCGCAACTGGTCTTTCACGCCCACGGTGACGCCTTCTCTACGATGGCAGGACAAATATGATCCTTTTGTACCCCCGGCCACAGCCACTACAACCGTGGTGGTAATTCCCATCGGGATTTTCCGAGGCTACCAGAGCCGGATGGGGACCTCCGACAATCTTCGGTACCGGCCCACATCCGCTTTGACTATCGATCAAACCTACACCATGACCGCGCGTATGACACCGAATGAATTGTCATTGGACCGCGGATTGCAGGATGGGGGAATCGAAACCAATCACTTGAGCTGGCTGATGTTCTGGCGCCCAAGCCGCGTCGTACTTCTGCGCTCGTTCTCCGGATACGATCTTCGGACGCTCGCCGATGAAGACCCCAACGCCTACCGGCAAAGACGAGTGGATCCGTGGACCAATGAACTGACGTTTCAG
>JBGPLV010000166.1:0-4843 GCA_041486625.1 Elusimicrobiota bacterium | reverse complement strand
GAGAAGCGGCTCGGCCTTCACCTTGAAAGCGAAGATGTTTTCGTCAATATAGTCGGCGGCATCAAAATTAAGGAACCCGCGATCGATTTGGGTGTGGCCGTCGCCGTGGCGACCGCCCACCGCAATACAATCCCAGATCCTGAAACCGTTTGGATCGGCGAGGTCGGCCTCGGAGGAGAGATCCGTTCGGTGGGGGCGCTCGCGATGCGCCTGGCCGAGGCCGCACAGCTGGGATTTAAACGTGCCATTGTTCCACAGACCAACCTTCGGGAAGCCGGGCGGGAGCTCCATTCATTGAAACTTGATATCCAAGGCATCCGCTGGCTCACCGAAGCACTCGAAGAGTCCCCTGCGCAGGGGACGAAAGGATAACTCTATGACCTTGTGGTTTTTCCGGCTGACGGTGGTGATCTTATCGCCCATCATTGGGTGGTATAAGGTGTCTTCGGATTGGCGGGGCATCGCCGCGGGCGTTCTGGCGGCGCTTTTTGTCATCGGCGTCGAGATTTTCATGGAACATGTTCCGCTGGGGCATCTTCTGTATGGAGCGTTGGGAGGGGGGCTCGGATTTATTTTTGCTGTCCTCATCAATGAGGTGGTGATGCGTGTCAATGAACCGCATCTCACCGGAATGATGGAGAAGGCGGCTCCCTATGTGTATATCGTTCTCACGTATTTGGGCGCCGTGATTGCCGTCCGAAGGCAGCAAGAAGTGGAGGAACTGGACCGAGGGGATATGCCGCTCAAAGGCGGCAAGCGCCGGGGCCAAGACATCAAAGTCATCGACACCTCCGCCATCATCGACGGCCGGGTCGCGGATGTATTCGAGACCAAGTTCCTCACGGGGCCGCTGATCGTCGGCCGGTTTGTGCTCAAAGAGCTTCAGGACATCGCGGACTCCTCGGACGCTATGAAGCGGGCCCGCGGCCGCCGCGGCCTGGACATCCTGGCGCGCCTGCAGGAGCATCCGGACATCCAGGTGAAGGTCTACGAAAAAGATTATCCCGAAGTGAAGGATACGGATGGAAAACTCGTGGTTCTGGCCCGCGAGCTGGACGGGAAAATTATCACGACCGATTTTAACCTCAACAAAGTCGCCTCGCTCCAGGGCGTGACGGTCTTGAACGTGAATGATCTGGCGAACGCCTTGAAACCCGCCGTTCTCCCCGGTGAGGGCATGGTCATCTACATCGCCAAAGAAGGCAAAGAAAAGGAACAAGGGGTCGGGTATCTGGATGACGGGACGATGGTCGTGGTGGAGGAAGGCCGGCGCCTGGTCGGGAAAAAAGTGGAGGTCATGGTGTCCTCGGTCCTTCAGACTTCCGCGGGCCGCATGATCTTTACCAAGATCAAAGAGAAGGAATGAGAGACACCGCGGCGATTATCGTCGCCGGAGGCAAGGGCCTCAGGTTTGGGGGCCGCACCCGGAAACAGTACGTGTCCTTGAACGGCCGTCCGATTTTTTGGTGGTCTCTGAGAGCTTTTCAAAAGTGCGCTTCGATTGCGGAGATTATTCTCGTGGTCCCCGCCAATGATCTAAAACGGGTCGTGGTGGCGGTTCCCAAGAAAATTCGCGTTGTCGCGGGAGGCACCACTCGGGCGGACTCGGTGCGTCATGGGCTCAAGGCCATCAGTCCGGCAATCCGCTGGGTGGCCGTGCACGATGCCGTCCGGCCCCTCATCACCCCTTCGATCATCGAAGCGGTCATCCGAGCGGCGCGGCGCCATCGAGCGGCCATCGCCGCCACACCCAGCCGTGACACGGTGAAGATTGCCAACGGTCACGACACCGTAAAATCCACGCCTGAACGAGACAAAGTATGGCTGGCACAGACTCCGCAAGTCTTTGAGCGCGAGTTGCTCGAGCGTGCGCATGCCAAGGGGTGTGGGGCGACTGTCACCGATGATGCGCAGCTCGTAGAGCGGCTGGGAGTAAAAGTGAAGTTGGTCGAGGCGCCTGCGGACAATATCAAAATCACGCGCCCCATCGATTTGGAGTTGGCCAAATGTATCGTGTCGGAATAGGTTACGACATTCACCGTTTGAAAAAAGGCCGGCCGTTGTGGCTGGGCGGTGTCCGCATCCCCTTCGAGAAGGGGCTCGATGGCCACTCCGATGCGGATGCCTTGCTGCACGCCATCATCGATGCCCTTTTGGGCGCGGCGGCCTTGCCCGACATCGGCCACTTTTTCCCGCCGACGGACCCTTCGATCAAAGGAATCTCCAGTTCCCGAATGCTGGCGAAAGCCGTCCAGGAAGTCCACCGCCTGGGATACCGCGTCGGCAATGTGGACAGCGTCTTGATCGCGGAAGCCCCCAAAATCGCTCCTTTCCGCGAAATGATGCGGAAAACAATCGCCCGAGCGCTTCAAATCCCCGCCTCCTCCGTTCAAATCAAGGGCAAGACAAACGAAGAACTGGGTGCCATCGGCAAGGGCGAAGCCATCGCGGCCCAGGCGGTGGTGTTGCTGGAATCTGTCGCCTCACCCCAACCCTCTCCCTATGGGAGAGGGCTACCGCAGGACGGGTGAGGCTATGCCCATCCGAATCCACAACACCCTCACCGGTCGCCTGGAGGATTTCCACCCCATCGAGCCGAACACCGTGCGCATGTACGTGTGCGGGATCACGCCCTATGACGTTTGCCACCTCGGGCACGCGCGCTGTTACGTGGTCTTTGACATGGTGCGCCGCGTGCTCAAGGCCAACGGCTACAAGGTCCGCTACGTGCAGAATTTTACCGACGTGGACGATAAAATCATCGCCCGCGCGCAGGAACGCGGCCTAAAACCCTCCGAGCTCGCGCGTGAGAACATCGATGACTACTTCAACAAAATGGACGCGCTGGGCGTTGAGCGGGCCGATGTGTATCCCAAAGTCACGGACCATATCCCGGATATTATCGCGCTCATCCGAAAGCTCGTCGACACGAACGTGGCCTACCGGCTGGGGGGCGATGTTTATTTTTCCGTGAAAGCTTTTCCGCCTTACGGCAAGCTGTCCAAGCGTCTTTTGGACGAGCTCCAATCGGGAACCCGCGTGGACGTGAATAAGGAAAAAAGGGATCCGCTGGATTTCGCCCTCTGGAAGGAATCAAAACCGGGAGAGCCGCCCGAAGTCTCGTGGGATTCTCCCTGGGGAAAAGGGCGACCCGGGTGGCACATCGAATGTTCGGTGATGGCCATGAAGCACTTGGGGGTCAATTTCGACATCCACGGAGGGGGCCTCGACCTCATCTTCCCGCATCACGAAAACGAGATCGCCCAATCGGAAGCCGCCACTCACAAGCCCTTCGCCGCCTTCTGGATGCACAATGGGTTTGTGACTTTGAACCGCGAGAAAATGTCCAAATCCCTCAATAATTTCTTCACCTTGAGCGAGATCTTCGCCAAGTATCAACCGTCGGTGGTTCGGTATATGTTGCTCACCGTCCATTACCGGGCCCCGCTGGATTTTTCGCCGGATATCTTGGAGCAGAGCCGCCACGCGTTGTCGGGACTTCGCGATGCGATCGCCCGGGCCAACCGTGTGCTGCAAAAACAGGAATTTGGCGTCGATGAGTCCGACAAGCCGTCTCCGGACGTCTCCAAGGAGGCGGATCCTCTGGCGGAAGACTTTCATGAGGCATTGAATGATGATTTCAACACGCCCGGGGCGCTGGGGGTCCTGCATCAGCTGGTGAAATTGCTGGAAAAACAATTTGCGACCAACACGGTTTCCCGGGGGTCGGTTCGTTATATTTTGGATCACATCCGGAAATGCGCGGAAGTTCTGGGCCTAGATCTGTTCTCCTTCATGCAGGGCCTTTTCATCCCCGCCGCGGTGACGGATTTGGCCCACCAGCGTGAGGCGGCCAGAGAGCGCAAGGACTGGAAGGAATCCGACCGGCTGCGGACGGAGATCTCCGCGCGCGGGTATGTCGTCGAAGACACGCCGCAGGGCCCGCGCCTCTTGCCGAAGGCATGAACGGGAACGAATTTATTTACGGGCGGCAACCTGTCCTTGAGGTTCTCAAAGCCGGTCAAAGGTCCCTTCATAAAATATGGCTGCTCGAAGGGACCGGTGGTGACATCGTGCGAGAAATTCAAAAGCTCGCGCGGGCCAAAGGAATACCTGTGGAATGGGCGCGCCGGGAGCACCTCGACAAGCGCGTCCAAGGGCATCACCAAGGCGTTATCGCCCAAGCCAGCGCGGTGAAATTCCTTGATTTAAATGATTTCCTAAAGTTGTTGCCTCACCCTGGAGCTTCGCCCGTCCCTCTCCCATCGGGAGAGGGCGGTCGCCGCGGCGACACGGGTGAGGCGAAGTCTGTTATTCTCGTGGCTTTGGATGAAATCCAGGACCCACATAATGTGGGGGCGGTCCTTCGCAGCGCTGGTTTTTTTGGAGTCGCCGGGGCCCTGGTCCCCAAGTGGCGGAGCGCTCCCGTGGGGGAAACGGCGGCGCGTGTTTCTTCGGGGGCCATTGAGCATGTGCCGCTCATCCGGGTCACGAACCTGGCCGAATCGATCAAGGAGTTGCAGGCCGCGGGTTTTGAGGTGATCGGCGCGGATATCGACGGACAGCCTCTCGAGGAACACGCGGTGTGTTCGCGAAGTGTGGTTGTTTTCGGGAGTGAGGGAAAAGGGCTCCGGCGCCTCGTGCGCGAAAGGTGTGATAAACTACTGAAGATCCCCGGGAGTGGCCGGGTGGGTTCGCTCAACGTCAGCGCCGCCGCCGCAATCTTTCTTCATCATTTTTGCCGACGTAGCTCAATTGGTAGAGCACCTGTTTTGTAAACAGGTGGTTTAAAGGAGGGGGGCTTAAAGCCGACGTAGCTCAACTGGTAGAGCACCTGTTTTGT
>JBGPLV010000165.1:0-4882 GCA_041486625.1 Elusimicrobiota bacterium | reverse complement strand
TGGGCCAATCCGATGCCATAACGCTTCGCGCTATTTTGGATTCCCTGCCGCAGACACACATCTACAATGTTTTTCGGGTTCTTCCATTGGGGCAGGCATTTGAACGCTGGCTGGATCGAGAAATTGCTGGCCTGAGATCTGCTACAGAGCGTCGAACTGTCAATCAAACCTCACCCAGAAAATCTACGCCCGCCGCTCTGACCGTTCAGCACGCCGCTTAACCCGCTCCGCTTGAAAAACCTGTAAATCATTTCCATACTTACGCCTGCCTGCAGGCAGGCTCGTTTCTAATTCTTGTTGAGGAGGTCTTCTATGGCCGGCAAAGCGAACTATGTGGTGAAATCGATGGTGAAAAGCAGGATTGCCAAGGCAAAGTGTCACAGCTCGTCCGATGTCGGGGATGCGCTGAATGGTCTCGTGGAGTGGTATCTGGATCAGGCGACCAAGCGCGCCAAAGCGAATGGCCGCAAAACAGTCAGGGGGCACGACATTTGTATCGGGTAGTCTCTTCGTCATTCCCGTGGTCGTAGGCGGGAATCCATCATGGATCCCCGACAGGGGCATTCGGGGATGACGAGCGGCGGAGTTTACGCCGCTTGGTTGGATTGGTCGATTTCGTAGGCGGCGGCGTCGCGAAGCATCCGCTGGGTCACCCAGTGCTCCAGGTCCTTATAAAGGATGACGCTCGGCCACTGAGGGTCGGCTTCCGGTTTTCCTCGGAAAGTCAGGTGAACCACGGCGAATTCAGCGAGGCGGTGATCTTTCAGGTGGAACAGAATGTCGTCGGTGTGGCAGGTCCGGGCGACGGCTTTCGCTTTTAATCCGTAGAGCGGATGATCGAGGCCGAGCTCCATCCGCAATTCGTTGTCATAGGCTTCCCTTCCGCGTTCTGAGACGGGCACCCACGGATCAATCCAAGGGAAATCCTTCAAATCCTTCGCCTTCATGAGCCAAGCTTAGCCGCGCTCCGTGAAATATCAAGAGGAAATTTGGTAATATTTTGCGTCTCACCGCAGTACAATACGACTCATGAGCGTCTCGCCGTCGTCCCCACCACCGAGTGGTCACTCTATTTGGCGGCACCTCTATGCGGGAACCAGCTTAGCGATCACGATCCTGTTGTTTACATTCGCAGGGATCTGGATCGATCGGCATTGGGGACTGAAGCCTTGGGGGACGGTGGCCGGGGCCTTTAT
Source organism: Elusimicrobiota bacterium (assembly GCA_041486625.1). GTDB lineage: Bacteria > Elusimicrobiota > Elusimicrobia > 2-01-FULL-59-12 > 2-01-FULL-59-12 > JANLWZ01. Next base: position 3,686 of record JBGPLV010000165.1, on the reverse strand, counting down.
CGGTATTGGGGCGGGACTTTACAATTTTATTCGTGAATTCGGAGACAGCAACGCATGATTCCCGCAATTATCATCGGCATTGGAATAGAGGGGGCAGCGGCATTTTGGGCTCTACAATGGGCGTTGCCGAAGTCGAATCAAGCCTTTTTTTCAGTCTTTTTCGGAGACGCCTTCCTGCGTTTGATCGGTTTGGGATTTGTAACATGGTGGGTATGGTCCAGACACTTACCCTTTGTTCAGCCTCTTTTGACGCTGGGTTTTGGATACTTGGCGATCTCGTTGATTCAAATTCCCTTCCTTTATAGGGCGCGCTAATGGACTTTGTCGAAATTCTTGAACATCACCTCTTGGATCATAAAATCGCCCGTCTTTTTAGCCTTGGGCATACGACCTTCTATCTCACGACGCATAACCTCATGATGGCGATCGCCAGCGTCCTCCTGCTGACGCTCCTGTTAATTGCGCGCCGACAGTCAGGGGCCGTCAGCACGGGCTGGGCCAACTTCTTCGAAGTCTTTATCGTTTATATTCGTGATGAAATCGTACGCCCCAACTTGGGTGAGGCCGGCGACAGGTATCTCCCCTATTTTCTAACTCTCTTTTTCTTCATTCTATTTTGTAATCTCCTCGGCCTCGTCCCGTTTGGGGCGACCGCCACCGGCAATATCGCCGTGACGGCAGCCATGGCTCTAACAACCTTTCTCATGATCAACATCTCGGGTGTCCGGGAACTCGGGTTCCTTCACTACATGCAAACATATATCCCGCATGGACTGCCCTTTTGGCTGGTTCCGCTCATGTTCGTCATTGAAATCCTTGGCCTCTTCACCAAATCCTTCGCTCTCTGCATCCGGTTGTTCGCTAATATGATCGCCGGGCACATCGTCATTCTCGCCTTCATGGGCCTTATTTTCATTTTTAAGAGCATTTTTATCGCCCCCATTTCGGTTGCCGCGGCGGTAGGGCTTGGATTGCTCGAACTTTTTGTCGCTTTTTTGCAAGCGTACGTCTTTACCCTGTTGACCGCTGTGTTTGTGGGCGGAGCTGTGAATCCACAGCATTAACGGGAGGTCGCACCACGGAGTCCGTTGTACTGACATTCGTGAATTACACTAAAGGAGACAACACATGTTGCATATAGGTTTAGGATATCTAGGAGCGGGATGGGGCGCGGGGATCTGCATGCTGGCGGCGGCGGCTGGAATTGCGCGTTTGGCGGCAGCGGCTCTAGAAGGGACGGCTCGGCAGCCGGAAGCAGCGGGGAATTTGCGAACCTCCATGCTGATCCCCGCGGCTCTGATCGAAGGTCTCGGCTTTTTCGCCTTGGTGATCTGTTTGCTTATGGCGCTTACGCTGAACAGCGCGGTGGCCAAGGGCGGCGGGGAAGGTGCAGCAGCAGCGCACGAAACAAAATAATCGATGCGGAACGTAGGGGCGCATGGCATGCGCCCGGGCGTACGCCGTACGCCCCTACGATATTCGTGCAAGGGATAAATTATGGAAACCCTATTAACCCCCGACAAGGGGCTCATCATCTGGACGATCGTCAGCTTCGCTGTTTTGGTGTTGCTGCTGGGCAAGGTCGCTTGGAAGCCGCTGATCCAGGCGCTCAAAGACCGCGAAGACGGCATTCGCAAGGCGATTGACGATGCCTCGAGCGCGCGGCGGTCCGCGGATCAGATCAAGGCCCAGTATGAGCAAGAGCTGGCCGCGGCGCAGGGCAAAGCCGCCGGATTCATCTCGCAGGCTCAGGCGGAGGCCCAGAAACTTCGTGAGCAAATGCTTAAAGAGACCGAAGCGGAAGCACGGCGAATAACAGAGCAAACCAAACGCCAGCTGGAAGAAGAAAAGTCCAAGTTGTCGCGGGAGCTTCGGCAGGAGGTCGCAGGGCTTTCTATCCGCGTGGCAGAGAAACTTCTGAGGCACTCCGTGAACGCCAAAGAGCAAGAAGCCCTGGTCCAGGGGTTTCTGAAAGATTTGGAAAAGGAACCCCATAATTGAAGGACCAGGTCGTTGCAAAAAAATATGCCCACGCACTCTTTGCCGAAGCCCAGACCAAGAATGAGCTTCGCGCCGCTCAACAGGGATTAGAAGAGTTTATCCGGGTCGCGCGGCTGTGCGGTTCACTTAAGCAGATTTTGGCGCATCCATTCATCGCGGTGGATGAAAAAAAGCGCATGATTCACTCGGCGCTGGGAGAGTACGCGACGCCGCTGTTGGAACGTTTTCTCCAACTTTTGGTGTCTAAAAGGCGGCTAGAACTTTTGTTCCTCATCGCGCTCGAATTCCAGGATGAAGTCGACCGGTTTATGAACGTCCAGTCGCTCCGTATTAAAACGGCTTTTCCAATATCGGAATCGCAGCAGAAAGACCTGCAGGCGAAATTAGAGACGTGGCTCAAATCCAAAGTACGGATAGAAGTGCAGGTCGATTCCTCTCTCATCGGGGGTTTGGTCATCCAGACCCGGGACCATGTGCTTGATCAAAGTTTGAAGGGGCAGCTCAAGAAGCTGCAACAGCAATTGACGGCTTGAAAAAGCCGTCATCCCGGCATGTCGTAAGCCGGGATCCATCGATGTAGAATTTAAAGTCACTGGACCCCGGCTTCCGCCGGGGTGACATCTTAAGGGAGTCGTTATGGCAATTAGATCAGAAGAAATTACATCTGTCATTCAAAAACAGCTCGAAGGGTTCGAGGGGAAGCTTGAGCTTTCCGAAGTGGGCTATGTGTTGTCGGCCGGAGACGGCATCGCCCGTATTTACGGTCTCAAAAAGGCCCTGGCCGGCGAGTTGCTCGAACTGCCGAACAACGTCTACGGCATGGTGATGAACCTTGAAACCGACACCGTAGGATGCGTGCTTTTCGGTGAAGACCGCCTTATTAAGGAAGGCGATTCGGTTAATCGCACCGGCAAGGTCATGGAAGTGCCAGTTGGAGAGGCCATGATTGGCCGCGTTGTGAATCCTTTGGGTCAGCCGATTGACGGTAAAGGACCCATCAAAACAACGAAATCGCGCCTGGTGGAAGTCATCGCGCCCGGCATCGTAGAACGCTTTCCAGTGAAGGAATCCCTACAGACTGGTCTTAAGGCCATTGATTCCATGATCCCCATAGGGCGAGGCCAACGCGAGTTGATTATCGGTGACCGCCAAACCGGCAAAACCGCTGTCGCGATCGATGCCATTATCAGCCAAAAAACGGAGCCCGCCGCCACTCGGCCTATCTGTATCTATGTCGCTATTGGTCAGAAGCAATCTAATGTGGCCCAGGTTGTGCAAAAACTGACTGATATGGGTGCGATGGAATACTCCATTGTGGTTTGCGCCACGGCCTCCGACCCCGCGCCGCTTCAGTATCTAGCTCCCTACTCGGGTTGCGCGATCGGCGAGGAATTCATGTGGAACGGGAAGCATGTCCTCTGCGTCTATGACGATTTGTCCAAGCATGCCCAAGCCTATCGCCAACTTTCGCTCCTGCTCCGCCGTCCGCCTGGCCGCGAAGCTTATCCGGGAGACGTGTTCTATCTGCATTCTCGATTGCTTGAACGCGCCTGCAAACTTTCCGAGAAAAACGGCTCCGGTTCATTAACCGCTCTTCCGATCATCGAAACGCAGGCAGGCGATGTCTCGGCCTATATTCCGACTAACGTCATCTCGATCACCGATGGTCAGATCTATCTCGAATC
>JBGPLV010000164.1:0-4892 GCA_041486625.1 Elusimicrobiota bacterium | reverse complement strand
GGAATCAAGAATCGCCGATACGCGCACGAGTGCCTGGACGCGGCGGCCGCTTCGCGCTTGGTGAACGGTTTCAAAGGGTTGAATGCGTTCTCCTCTGCGGATTCTCTGAAGATTGCGCATCATCTCGGCCCCTTCATCATCGGGCGAGAGGATCGCGATCGACAGCCCCTTTACTTCTTCCGCGGAGTAGCCGTAAATCCTTTGGGCCCCCTTGTTCCAGCTTAAAATCGTTCCGTCCAGGGTATGGCTGATGATCGCTTCCCCTGAGCCGTCCACCAAGGCGGCCAGGTGATAGACCAGGTTTTCCGAACGCGCCAGAACCGTGATCAGGCGCCCCACCGCCTGGGCCAACTGCCCCATCTCGTCCCGTGACCAGTGATCGGGGCTGCGCGATACATCCCCGGTCGAGGCCGCCTCCACGCATTGCAATATATCTTGGAGAGGGCCGACGAGCTGCGTTTCAGTCCGGCGGTGGGACCAGGAAACAAAAGCGACTCCCATGGCTAGAAACACCACCGCAAGCGCCATAAACAGGAGCCCCGGAATTTTCACGCCACGGGTATCCGCCGAGTTCTTCTCCTGAAGAATTGCGTTCAGAACATCCCGTTTCTGCGTATACCGGTCCATGGCGGTCTGCTTTTGCTGTTCCGTTTGCTGAAGCTCGCGAATGCCTTGGAGATACTGGTTGAAAAGCTTCCTGTTCCGTAAACGGGTCCGATTTGACAGGAGCCTTTCGATAGATTCGTTCACCGCCTGCCGGTTGTTCATGGCGGCGTGATCGACCGCCAAGAGATTTAACGTGGCTTCACGAAGTTCCTCGTGCGCTTTCTCGATGCGTCCGAAAGCGGCGCTCGTGCCGCTTTGGAGCGCTTCTTCTTTCAACTCCCCTAGAAGGCGGCTCGCTTCCTTTCCCTCAGACTTGATCTGCTCCAGAGATTCCGCATGGTGACTTTGCAGATAGGCCGTAAGACCGGCGGACATCCCGTTCAGCCGCGCCTGCATGCCCTGGGCGATTGAACTCGTAGAGGAATCCCCCAGCCCTTTGGACCGCAGGAGCACCCGCGCCTGAAAAAATGAAAGGGTTCCGAGCCCAGTCAAAATCACGAGGTGCGCGCAGTGGGTGAGCCGCGCTTTGGTGCGAAGGGAACCACTCAGTTGAAGGGGTGACTGCATATGTGTCTGTTAATGCAGGAATCCACTCGTTTCAACGATTATTTACAAAAGTTGACACCATTCTAGATTTGCGTTGTAAAAACAACACGAATCGGATGTAAATTATGAATCAACTTATTTTATGGATCAGGTCGATGAGCTGCGGCGGGCTTACGGGCTTCATGAGCAGGGTGTGGATAATAGTCTCGGCGGGACCTAAATCTACATTGGCTTCGCCCGTCATCATAAACACCACCAGCTCCGGACGAATTTGTTTGGCCTGCACCGCGACATCAATGCCGCTCATATCCAAAAGATTAAAGTCAACAATCATCAGCTCGCAGGGCACCGCTCGCAGCTTTTGCAAGGCGGCGGCGCCTGTTTCAGCCGTTTGGACGGTATATCCCGCGGCCTCCAGGATATCCTGGGCCGTTTCCAAGATGTGGGGGTCGTCATCCACGAGTAACAGGGTCCGGACCATCAGGCGTTTTCGAAAAGGCCGAGGATCTGGGTGAGCCACTGGGCCCGTTCAGCTTGCCTCTGCTCGGTGTAGACGTTGACGAGGTTGGCGATCATGCGCGTCAGGATCTGATGGTTCGGCGTAGGGGAGAGGAAAGCCTCCTGAAATCCCATGCCGCGCTGGCGGACGATCTCGATGCAATCGTTTCGCGTGAGGACGCGGCCGTGGTTGAAGGGGTCGATGTAGATGACCCCCGGCGGCGTTTTGTGTCCGATGACGAAATGCCCCGGCAGCCCCACTCCAAAGGCGGGCAACTCCAGACGCCGGGCCATGAATAAGTAAACGCATGAAAGAGATATGGGGATCCCTGTTTTGCGCTCCAGCACGCGATTGAGGAAGCTGTTGTCCGGGTCATAATAATGACGTTCGTTCCCCGTAAATCCCTGGCGGTCGAAGAGATACCTTCTAAGGATCATCACTTCTCGCGAGGAGGAAGCCTCCTGGGCATCTAGCTCTTTTTCCACCTCCGCCGCCATGCGATCGAGCGTGCGCGAGATCGTTTGGGCGTGCAGCAATGGGTAGGCGGATTGCGCTAGAAGAATTGTTCCCTGTTCCAAATCCAGATTTTCACCCTGTGCGGCCAACTCCCGAAAAGCGTCTTTTAGTTCCTCCAGGCGTGTTTCCTCCAGGAAAACCCGGGCTTGCATGGCGACGGAAGGGTCCGGAGGATTTTTGAGCAGGTCTCTGTACGCCGGGTTATCGCGCAAAATTTGCTTGAGGTGATCTTTGGCGAGCGCTACGGTTTGTTCATTTGAATCGCCCAAAAAAGTCAGCAAGGCGATGACGTCTTTTTCACCGGACATTAATTACGCCGTCTGGGGGACGAGGCGCGGACGGCCCGGAGCGCCATCTCGGCCCCGGGAACCTGGTCCTTTTGGGCACGGATCAGGGCGGGGACCGCTTCACGAGCCCTCGGGCCCAGATGCATGAGTACCCGCGAAGCGCGGCTTCGGATGTCCGGATCGGTCTCTTCCTGAACGAGGCGAACCATGGACCGCATCACATCGTTATCGAAGAGGCCGGCCAGTCCCAAAACATCCTCGGCACAACGAGCCGTGTCTTCGTCCTTCCTGAGATCGCTGATCATCAGAGCGATCGACACGCGGTCGGTGGATCCAGATTCTATGAGTGTTTCTGCAGCGCGGCAGCGGACCCCCGCGTCCGTATCACGCTGCGCTTTGGCTACCTTTTGCAGAAGGTCGGGGGAACGCAGGCCGCTGCGCCGGAGCGTCTCAAGACCCAATCGCCGGATGGACGGCTCGGGGTCCCGCAGCATTCTCAAAATCAGGGGAAGACTTTTTGGCCCGCGCGGAGCGGTCTCCATGAGTCCGGCGACCGTCCGCCGGTCCGTTGGGCGGACGCTCTGTCTCACGCCTTGCGCCGCCGCCAAGCGGACGGGGACGTACTCATCGTGGAGCGCCGCCGCCAACACCGCGGCCCGATCGGCCTCTGGCGTGAAAGGAAGCTGGAGGGCCTTGGCGAGACGCGCGCGCGCTTCAGGATCCTGCTCGTGACTGAGCGCTTCGAAGATGGAACGGATAGCGTCCGGCGATCTTGGTCCGGCCAGCTCCAACACATGGGCCGCTTTTCGGCGAATTTCGACATGGCCGCTCGACAACAGCTCGAGAACCGGCGGATACACGGAGGGAAGACCGGAGGCCAGCGACCCCAGTGACTCTTCAAAACACGCCGGAGAGGCTTCCTGACGCTGGAGATAGCCAATCAAAAGAGGAACGGCCTCCTGGGCGGCAGGCCCCATTTTGCCAATCGAGAGTGCGGCCTCGCAGCGCACCGAGTCTCGCGGGTCCTGCAACGTTCTCAGGAGCGAGGGAAGTTGTTGCGCGTCCGGCGCGCCGATCTCGGAAAGCGCGACGCGCGCGGCCTGCGCGACATCCTTTTCTTTGGCGCTCACACTTTGAAGAAGGACCGGGATGGCCTCTTGGGCGGCAGGCCCGACAAGCGCTAGAGAGATCGCTGCCCATTTCCGCACAAAGGCATCATCCTGCTCAAGGGCTGGAATCAGATTTTCGGCGACATGCTTTTTGCCGTCCGTATCCAGGCCCAACAGTTCTTGTTGGGCTTTTTTGCGGATGGATTCGTTTCGGGAGACGAGTCGCTGTTCGATGGGGACGGTACTGCGGAAAAGCCGGTCGTTCCCGGCGATGACCCAAAGGAGCCCGAAGATGATGACGAGCTGCAGGAGAGCAAAATAAATAAACTTTCGATTCAAGTTCGGCTATTGCGGCCGCGGCGCTTTGCTGAGGCGGTCCATTTCGATGGCATACAACTCTTTTCCTGAATAGCGGACGATCACTTCATCATTGTATTCCAAATCATCGATCGAGATGGCGCTCCCGCCGTTCACCATCGTCGTTTTGGCATCGTAGGTGAATTCGACGTTGTACCCGCCATCCACGATCAGCCTGATTGTTTTCGGATCATAGCTCTTGGATTGGAACTTCCCTTTCATCTCATTCAGCCCGGATCGAGGAGCAGCCGGCTTAGGTGTCAGAGCGGGCGAGGGGGCGAGGGGGCGAGGGGGCGAAGATGGATGAGCGGAAGAGTCTGTGACCTGGCTAGCGGATGAGACGTTTTCTTTGCTGTTCTCCCGCTGCCCCGCTCCCCCGCTCTTCCCCTCTGTCTTGTGAGTGGCTGCCCATTGATCCGATTCCGAGGCAGCTTCGTGTACGGCCGCCATATCGGCGTCTTTCGTGGACTCTTCCACTTTAGGCGGTGTCTCCACCTGGGCAGCTTCTGCAGAGGAGCCCAGTGACGTGACTATCATCAAGCCAGCGATTAAAAACCATATTTTTCTCATAGACATAGTACAAGGGTTCATAACAGGACCCTCGCGATTTATCAAGGTTTTGTTAGGATACGGCCTTGGCAAGGGTATAGGCGGCGGCCGCGGCGATTCCGCCAATCACAAGCGTCTGGATCGCACTGCGCATGGGCCGGGCCCCTGTGAATCGTCCTTTAATATAACCAAAGATGAACAAGGTGGTAAGCGTCACCTCGATCGAAATCGGAAGTGCTGCGGCCGCCGTCGTCATGAAAAAGTAGGGCGCGAGTGGAATCAACCCGCCCGCGATGTAAGACCCTCCGATGGTAGCGCCGCTGCGCAAGGCGCGCGCGGGATCGGGCTCTTCTAGCCCGAGCTCAAAGCGCATCATAAAATCGATCCAGGCATTGCGGCGCTGCCGTAAGGCATTTACCACGG
>JBGPLV010000163.1:0-4914 GCA_041486625.1 Elusimicrobiota bacterium | reverse complement strand
CCGATCGTGGTTTCAGTACCCGTCACGATCTCTTCGCGGATCGCATCGATCGGGGGGTTGGTCACCTGGGCAAAGAGCTGCTTAAAGTAATCGTAGAGAAGACGCGGTTTGTCCGACAGAACAGCCAAGGGCGCGTCATCGCCCATGGATCCCAGGGCTTCGACCGCGTCGGAAGCCATCGGAGCCATCAGGAGGCGCATGTCCTCCCAGGTGTAGCCGAAGGCCTGCTGGCGCAGGAGCATCGTGGGGTGGTCCGGTTCGGGGACCTCGGGGGGCTCCGCAAGACTTTCGAGCTTGACCAGGTTTCCCTCGAGCCACATCCGGTAGGGCTTTTCCGTGCAGATCTTGTGCTTCAGCTCCTCGTCCGCGATGATGCGCTTCTGCACCGTATCGATGAGGAACATGCGACCCGGCTGGAGGCGACCTTTGTGCAGGATCCGGTCCGGCGGGATGTCGAGCACCCCAACTTCCGAGGCCATGACCACAAGGTCATCCTTGGTCACGTAGTAGCGGGAAGGCCGCAGACCGTTTCGGTCTAAGACGGCTCCGACTTGCAGGCCATCCGTGAAAGCGATCGATGCTGGCCCATCCCATGGCTCCATAAGAGTGGAGTGATATTCGTAAAACGCCTTTTTCTCATCGGTCATGCTCTCGTGGTTCTGCCACGGTTCTGGGATCATCATCATGATCGCGTGGGCGAGCGAGCGGCCTCCCATCACAAGGAATTCGAGCACATTATCAAAAATCGCCGAATCGCTGCCGTCCATACGCACGACCGGCAGAATTTTTTTCAGGTCATCACCGAACACATCGGATTGGCAGAGCGCCTGGCGCGTGTACATCCAGTTGACGTTCCCACGCAGGGTATTGATTTCCCCGTTGTGGGCGATGTACCGGTACGGGTGTGCGCGGTCCCAGCTGGGAAAGGTGTTTGTGGAAAAACGCGAGTGCACGAGGGCCAGAGCCGATTCCATGGACGGGTCCGTTAAGTCCGGGAAGAACTCCGGAACCTGGTTGGAGATAAGCATCCCCTTATAGACGAGCGTCCGATGCGAGAGACTGCCGATATAGAAGGAATAGCCGCCCTTCCAATCCGAGTAGCGGATGGCGGCCTCCGCACGCTTGCGGATGATGTAAAGCTTGCGCTCAAAGGCCTGGTCATCCTGAAGCTTGGAGCTGCGCCCGATGAAAAATTGTTTGACAATGGGCTCCGAGGATTTCGCGGTTTCGCCGATTGTGGAATTATTAGTGGGCACCGTTCGCCAGCCTAAGAACTTCTGCCCTTCCTCCTGGACGACGACCTCCAGCCGCTTCTGGCATTCCTTCTGGTCCGCCGCGCTTTTTGGCAGAAAAGCCATCCCCACGCCATACTCGCCGTAGGAAGGTAGCCCAAAACCGGCTTCTTTTGTGGCTTTCAAAAGGAAATTGTGGGGGATTTGCATGAGGATCCCGGCGCCGTCTCCGGTGTTTTCCTCGCAGCCGCAGGCGCCGCGGTGTCGGAGGTGGTCGAGCGCCTCTAAGGCTTGTTGGATGATCTTATGGGATTTCCGCCCCTGAATGTCAACGACAAAACCGGTCCCGCAGGCGTCTTTTTCAAACGCCGGGTCATAAAGGCCCTGCTTGTGTGGGTAGCCGTTCTTCATTGTTTTTGTAGGGGATTCGCTAGAGCTCTACGGTGAGGCAGGCGGTCCCTGTAGGCACTAATTATATAACAAAAATCTCAGACGCATGGGTCCTAGACAATGTCTTCTTTGTACTCGGAGCCGTCCCAGATGATACGGATGCGCAAGGGGTGGCCATGAGTGGGCCGCACGGCGCCCCAGGCGACGGCGAACTGCTCCATCTGAACTTCGGGGGAATATTTGGCCGATTTACCCATGACCAGCTCCTGCGCTCCCAAGTCATAGGCCACCCTGGCCATCGCGTAGAAAGGGTCGTTCGAAGGAACGAGTAACGGCGTCACGGAATGCCCGACGCTTTCGGCCACCGAGATGATCTGGGTGAACAAAATGTCTTCTTCAGGTGTGGACGCCGTCAGATCGCCTTCCAGCTGTAGCCCTGTAGCGACCTTGGAGGACATCACGACGACATCCGTGCCATCAGGGTCGGTCTCGTGAAGCACCTTCTTCAAGTGCGCCAGATTGTTCGGATCGCGGACGGCCACGACGATCCGCCGAGACTTCTCCAACCCACAGTCTTCAGGCCGCAAGACATCCAGGCGGCCCAGATTCACTTTGTCGATGTGCCCGTCGCCGGAGAGGCCATGCGTGGCCAGCGCGTGCTTGCGCGCGTTCATTTTTTCAGAAACCTGAAAAATAATAAAAAAAGCGAGTGTAAACAGAGACCCGGAAATCGTCGCCACCCGCTTGGTGACGAGGTTGATACAAGCCGTGGCGATCAGGACCAAGGCAATCGCCGCCAGTCCCAGTGGGACCTCGACGCCAGCGATCGTCAGATTTCCCGGAACCTTAAACTCCCGCGGTCTCTTGTCCTTATAGCGCAGAACCAAAACGGCCAGGGCTTTGAAGACAAAGCTCCAGATAACGCCGAAGGCGTACGCTTCGCCCAAGACGTATACGTCACCCCGGCACAGGATCAGCGTCAGGATTTGAAGCCCGACCGTCAGATTGATCAGGCGGCCGGAGGTCCCGAAGCGCGGGTGGGGCTTGCGCAGCCAATCCGGCAGGACGCCGTCTTCTCCCACCCGGTTCAGGACGCCATTGGAGCCTACGATGGAGGTGTTCACCGCCCCCGCCAAAATCAGGAATCCGGTGAAAACGACAAAGGCTTGGAAGGCGAGACGCGCCCAACTGGGCCCGATCAGATACATCGTCAAACCGCTGATCAGGTTGTCCGAATACTGGCTCAAGCGTACCGAGTCGGGGATGATCATCACCGCAAAAAAGCTCACGAGCGACGTCAAGAGCATGCAGTACAGAAAAATAATGAAGCCTGTCCGTTCCAGATTTTTCATCTTGGGCGCCTCGATCTCCCGGTAGACTTGCGCGAGAGATTCCTCGCCGCTCATCGCCAGAAGCGAATGGCCGAAAGCGATCATGATGCCGAGCGCCCCGAGCGGACGGATCGTGTGCTTGAAACTCGAAAGCCAGCCCCAGGCTTCATCGCTGAAATGCGGCGTGATCGGCGGCCACTGGTACCCCCGCTTCCAGAGAGTCGCCAAGCTCCAGGCGATCACGATGACGCCCATGAGTGTGGTCGTCGCCATAATTTTCAACGCTTTATCGCTCGACTCATGGATTCCCTTCACGTTTTCCCACCAGAAGTAAAGGGTCACAGCAATGGCGAATAGGACAGCGAACAGATTCGGCGGCAGCTGCCAGTGGATATGCGCGCGGGGAAGGAGCGTGTTGATGAGACCCACCAGATACTGCCCCGCCGAGACCGCACTGATCGGTCCCGTCAGAACATAGTCGAACATTAAAGCCGAGACGGAGAGCTTGGCTAACGTCCCGCCCATCGCTTCTTTCACCACGCGGTAAACGCCGCCGCGCACGAACATGCTGCAGGATTCGATGTAGAGCGCCCGCACGGCATAGGCGAAAAGCATCACGGCTAAAATAAACCAGGGAGCCGCTTTCCCGATGGCGTGCTCGGCGATGCCGCCGATGTAGTAAACCGTGGACGCCATGTCGCACAGGACCACGGCGGACGCCCGCCAGAAGCTGATGAAAGTGAGCATCGCGGTCGTGACAATGATGACGTTGCGGGCTGTCTTGGGTCGGGGTTGCGGAGTCATGCGAGCTAGAAGGCCTGTTCAGTTGCCCGGATTTTGGCAAGGACATCCGCTGCGCCGGGAAGCTGGGGAAGGGTATTGATCAACCCTTCCGCCTGGAAAAGGGCCGAAACACCGGCCAGGAACGCCAAATGTTCCCGCATATTGTCGGCAGATCCCAAAAAGAGCAGCCAAATTCTCGGCTGGTCCGGATGCGCAGGTGTTCCTGCCTTCACAAACCCAAGGGCCGCGCGGATGCCTGTGAGCCCCCCGATGCGCGCGTGAGGCACCGCCAGGCCCGGCGCGATAACGGTGGACCCTGCTGTTTCTCGCGCGAGGATGGCCTGCAGGGCCCCTTCAGGGTCAGGCAGCTGGAGCGTGCGAATCAGCTCCTCTAAAATCTCCTGCTTCGACGCGGAAGGTTCAAAGAAACAGATGTTCCTTTCAGATAGGAAGTCACTGACTCGTAGCACTTTGTTGGCGGACATTTCCGAGCTCCTTTGTGTGGGTTCTATGTCTGGGCTGACGGTAGTAGAGGGTGGGACAACCGCGTACAGGTCTTGACTCATCAAGCAAGCCAGCACGGCCATCGAGGGAACGAATAGACGAGGCATCGTTTTTCCCCAAAAAAGAAAAGCCAAAAAGAGCACTTTTTGGTTTCGCTCTTTTTACTATGCGCTTACGGGGTTAGCTGTCGGGCTCGGGCTCATCGCCTTATTCTTTCGAAATTCGCCCCTAGACCATAGCGGCCTGTATTTTGGGTTCCCCGCCCCGCCCAGACGTCTGGGTAGGCTCAGCAATGCCAAAAATCATACAAAACCCCCGCAACCTGTCAAATTACAGTGAATATTTTTCGGGGTTTTGCATCTAACTAGTGGAGGCACCCGGGGTCGACTAAAGGTAAGTCAGCGTCCCTTCAAGACGCCTAATGCAGGTTCGAGTCCTGCCCCCGGGGTTGCCTCTTAGCCTGTTGCCTCTTAGCCTTGATTCTCCATAATTGCAGCGGTATACTTCTTTCGAAGGGACGCTAAATTAGTCTACCCCGAAAAAGCCCCGAGCCCCGCCAAACAACCGGCGGGTCCGCCGGAAGTGTGGCGGAAATCGGGGCTTTTTCTATCTCAGCCCCCGCCCGCCTCCGCATCAGGCAACAAATTCCCACGAAGATGCTAAAATCGGCTTTG
>JBGPLV010000162.1:0-4926 GCA_041486625.1 Elusimicrobiota bacterium | reverse complement strand
ACCCAATCCAGCATCGATTGGAGCATGTGCTTAAAACCGTTCAGCCACCATTTATTCATCGTGATTTAACGGGTCTCCTGCTGTTTTTCCCAGTCATCATAGGCCCGGAGGATTTCTTTGACGAGCGGGTGGCGCACGACGTCTTCCTGCGTGAAGTGAATGATCTGAATGCCCGGGATCCCTTTTAAAATCATCGGCAGTTGAACGAGACCGGACATTTTTTTGGAGGGCAAATCGATTTGCGTGACGTCGCCGTTCACCAAGAGCTGCGAACCCTGCCCCATGCGGGTGAGGAGCATCTTCATCTGCTCCGGCGTCGAATTCTGGGCTTCATCAAGAATGATGAAGGCGTCCTCCAGCGTCCGTCCACGCATGTAGGCCAGGGGAGCGATCTCAATGGTTTCTTCGTCTCGGTACAGACGAAAGCGGTCTGGTCCGAGCATCGAGTAAAAAGCGTCGTAGAGCGGCCGCAGATAAGGATTTACCTTCTCATAGAAATCTCCCGGCAAAAATCCCAATTTTTCCCCTGCCTCCACTACCGGACGCGTGAGGACAATCTTGGAGACCTTGTCATGTTTCAGGGCGGCCAGGGCGCAGGCGACCGCGAGGTATGTTTTGCCGGTACCCGCCGGACCGATTCCCACAACCAAATCCTTACTCAGGATCGCGTTCACATACGCTTTTTGATTGGCGGTTCTGGGCCGGACGGCTTTGCCCAGCGTATTGGTGTAGGTGGCTTCCGTGGGAATGGGGTCTGACCCCTTGTTGCCGTTGGGGTCTGACCCCATGGCGGGCAGATGGTTTTCGCGGCCTAAGTTGTCACGCATCTCATCAATGGCCAAAAGCGCCTTTTCCACTTTTCCCGGAGCGCCGCGGATCGAGAGCACATCGCCCCTCCCAAAAATCTGAACACCGTAGGATTGTTCAAGGGCCCGAAGGTTCTGGTCATGCTGACCGAACAACCGAAGCGCTTCGTCCGACCCCGTGAGGTGTATCTTCTTTGTGACCACTAAGACAATTTAATGCCTAATTCCCTCAGTTGTAAAGGGGAAACTGAAGAGGGGGCGTTGGACATCAAATCCACCCCTTTTTGGGTTTTGGGGAAGGCGATGACGTCCCGGATGGACGTTTCGCCGGCCAGGAGTCCGACAAACCGGTCTAACCCCAGAGCAAACCCCCCGTGAGGGGGCGCGCCGTACTCCAGAGCCTCGAGCAGAAAGCCAAACTGAAGCTGCGCCGTCTCATGGGGAATCTGGAGGAGTTTGAAAATGAGGGATTGATCTTCCATGCGGTGAATACGAATGCTCCCTCCCCCGATCTCAGTGCCGTTCAGCACCAAGTCGTAAGCCCGGGCACGGACTTTGCTCAAATCGCCGCCTTGCCGCAGCACGGGCCAATCTTCAGGCCGGGGCGACGTGAAAGGGTGATGCACGGCGTTCCATTGTTTCGTCTCTTCGTCCCGCTCGAAAGACGGAAATTTTTCGACCCAAAGAAACTTCCACTGGCCTTCCGGGATGAGCTTCTGTTTTTCGGCCATGCGCCGGCGGAGCATCCCCAGGATTTTGAAAGCGACAGCCGCCGTGTCTGCGACAAAGAAGCTGATGTCTCCCTCTTTGCCCCCCGCCTTCTGGCGAATGGCTTGAAGTTCCTCCGGCTTAAAGAACTTAACGATGGGAGATTCCGGGCCGCTTGAAGTCCATTTGATCCAGGCCAATCCCTTGGCTCCCATGGTATTGGCCCACTGCGTCAAATCATCAGTGTCTTTGCGGGAAAATGCGGCGCC
Source organism: Elusimicrobiota bacterium (assembly GCA_041486625.1). Lineage (GTDB taxonomy): Bacteria > Elusimicrobiota > Elusimicrobia > 2-01-FULL-59-12 > 2-01-FULL-59-12 > JANLWZ01. Next base: position 3,143 of record JBGPLV010000162.1, on the reverse strand, counting down.
GTCCGGGACCGAAATTGCCCGCACGGTACCACCCTCCGCTACGGCTCCCGCAAACACCTTAAATCCACATCCTTTCACGATCTCCGAAAGCTCTACAAGCTCCATCCCATAGCGTGTGTCCGGGGCATCAGAACCAAAGCGGCCCATCGCTTCGTCGTAGCTCATGTGCGGCACAGGGCCCGGGAAAGGCTTCCCCATGACCTCCGCAAACGAGGCCGAAACGAATTTTTCGACTGCCTCTTGGATGTCCTCCTCTTCGACGAAAGACATTTCAAGATCCACCTGGGTGAACTCTGGCTGCCGGTCCGCACGGAGATCCTCATCGCGGAAGCAGCGGACGATCTGAAAGTATTTGTCGTATCCTGCCACCATGAGGATCTGCTTGAACAACTGCGGGCTTTGCGGGAGGGCATAAAAGTTTCCCGGGGACAGGCGAGAGGGGACCAGAAAATCACGGGCTCCTTCCGGAGTGGACTTGGTCAAAAACGGAGTCTCGATCTCGAAAAATCCTTCCCCGATGAGGCTCTTGCGGATCGCCTGGGCGATTTGGTGACGTCGTATGATGTTTTTCTGGAGCGGTGGGCGCCGCAGGTCGAGGTAACGATAGCGCAGCCGGATATCTTCTCCCGCTTCGGAGTATTCCGAGATCTCAAAGGGCGGCGGCTTGGAGGTGTTCAGGATCTCAAGATGCTCGACTTCGACCTCCACATCACCGGTCGCCATGTTGGGATTGCGGGTTCCATCCGGACGTGCCGCCACCTTGCCGGCGACTTGGACCACGTATTCACTTCCCAGTTTTTCAGCCTTCTTGAAGAGATCGGACTTCTCCGGACGGAAAACGATCTGCACAAGGCCTGTGCGGTCCCGGAGGTCGCAGAAAACAACGCCTCCGTGATCGCGGCGGCTATGAATCCATCCGCAGAGCGTCGGCGACTGGCCCACGTGATTTTTGCGCAAATCGCCGCAATAAATCGTCCTTTTCACAGGGGTCGATTATATAATACTGCCGTTTCCATGAATCGACTGGTTATGATCGTGATTCTTGCATTTGGGCTGGCTCCGGCCTGGGCCGAAACCGAGATCTCCGCTCCCGAAACGGGGAACGAACGGCAAGAAACCTTCTCGGATCAGGAATGGGAAGCGAAAGGCATCATTCCCCAAGGAGGGTTAACCGTATCGACCCAGCCTATCACGCCGATCACCGTGCTGCCCGAAAAAAATCCTTATGAGCAGGGCCTGGAGGAATTAACGATCGCCCAGGATCTTTGGAAGAAGGGAAAAGCGGAAGCCGCTTCCGATGTGGCTCTTCAGGCCTATGACGATCTCATGACCATTCGTTTACAGCGGAGAAACAAGAAAAAGCGCCAGAAGCTGCGCACCGAGCGCCGCCAAGCGGCCACCGTTTATGTCGACTCCAGCATCGCGTACATTGAGGAATTTGTAAAAAAAGGCGGGGACACGGTCCGTTCTAAGGCAGAGGGCCGCGCGCGCCTGGGCGATCTGCGGGATGTCTCGCAGAATTACCCCGAGCTGACCAAGAAACTCAACCTAGCGCTAGAGACGTATTCAATTCAAACTTCCAGCTCGACAATCCCGTAGTTCCCTCTCCCCTGGCGGGAGAGGGCGTAGGGTGAGGGGTACAATCGTTGAATCATACTTCCCCTCATCCGGCCTTCAGCCGCCTTCTCCCGCAGGGGGAGAAGGAACTTCATTTTTTCTTCTCGATTTTGAGTGTGTAGGTCGCGCCCTTATGGGTGAAAAAGGCGGGGTAGGCGTCGTTATCCACCACGCGCAGGAGATTAAATTGTGACGCGATGGATTTTTTCGGATCAAGCCGCGAATCCGCGGGCCCGCGGCGGGCATAATACGTTGGTTTTCCTCGTTGGGGTACACCCTTTTTTATGATGCCGGGGTAGCGGGAAACAAACTGCCAGCACAACCGCATCATCTCGCGGGCGACTTTGACGCGGAGCTCAGGCAGGAGTTCCGTTCCATCCAAAGATACCCGGCCGCGCAAGTAAGCACATCCTGCATCGACTTTTTCAACTGCCTCAAACAGCGTCAAGGGAATAGACTTTACGCCTCGGGTCACCTGCCAATGGACGGGGGACCAGCCACGCCCTTTCGGCAAAGCGCTTTCATGAATGACCAGGTTATTCTTATTTCGTTTCAGAACGTCCGTTGGCACAATCTTGAAAAACCCCAGGATAAAAAGTAGATCTCCCCCCGGAACTGCCGAGGCAGTATGGAGAAAAGTCACTTTATGGCGTTTTTTCCGGAGCTTTTTGGCTAGACCCAAAATTGCATTGTTTTTCCAGCTGCCTTTATCGGAGAGAAAAGTGATTTTCATCACTAGAAATATAGCAGTTTTTTCTATTGAAAGCCCACCTTTTTGGGGGTAAACAAAGGGTAGCCTCAATTGGTTCACGCAGTGGTCCAAGTCTGGGTACCGGGCCGAAGCCGCTGTGAGTTCGATGAAGGAGGTGAGGGAAGATGCATCTAATACTGTTAGCCATTGCGTGCCTCAGTGTGCAGTTCGTCGCCAAGTATGTCGGGCACAATGTGAAGAAGCTCCCCTACGATTTGGTAGGGCTGGGCGGTTTGTTCTTCCTATTGACCGCGGCATCGGGCCTCGAGCTAGGCGGTCCAGAGATTGTTCATTCCCTGGTAGGGGTTGTGAGCATGATCTCCCCGATCATGGGGTGGTTCTGTCTCCTAGGCGCCACCATCATGGGAGTGCTGGACATGTTTAAGCACCTCATGCACATCGAAAAACTTCTCCCTCATTAGAGGCGAGATTTTCCTGTTGTACACAGAACCCCGGGCGATAGTCCGGGGTTTTGTTTTTTGTGTGAATATTTTTCCGGTTTTTGCATCCAATATGTGTAGGGGCGGGTCCCCGTGCCCGCCCGAAATCCGGGAACATGAGGAGAGAGACAATAAATATATTCGGGCCCAATCGCCAATCCATGCGATTAAAGGAGTACGAATACGCGTTAGACGGCATGTATTACGTAACCTTGTGTACGCATGATCGACGTCAAATTTTCGGAGAAATAAAAGAGAACAAGATGCATCGATCGGCAATTGGAAACATGGTTCAATCGGCATGGTTGGAATTGTCGCGGTATGATCCACGTATT
>JBGPLV010000161.1:0-4930 GCA_041486625.1 Elusimicrobiota bacterium | reverse complement strand
TTGCCCAGCATCTGCTGGCTGCCGGCGGCGCTTCTCTGGTTCGGGTTGACGGACGGTGCGATTCTTTTTGTTGTGATCATGGGGTCGACACTCGCGATCAGCATCGGCACGGATGACGCCGTCAAAAACCTTCCCCCTATTTATGTGAAGGCGGCGCTCACCATGGGCGTCCGGGGGTTGCGATTGTATAAGGAAGTCATCTTTCCGGCCGCGCTCCCCGGAATTATTTCTGCGCTCAAGCAGGGGTGGTCGTTTGCCTGGCGGTCGCTTATGGCTGGGGAGTTGCTGTTTGTCAGCCCGGGTCTCGGTCATCTCTTGCAGATGGGACGGGATTTAAACGACATCAGCATGGTGGCGGCCGTCATGGTGGTTATCATGGGGCTCGGATGGTCGGTTGATCGATTTGTTTTTTCCGCGCTTGAGGACAGCATCCGCACCCGCCGCGGGATGAAGGTATGATTTCATATTGTCCTTGTAATCTGGCCTTATCTTCTTTAGGCTAAAATCACGCCATGGACTGCCCAGTCTGTAAATATCCGAATCCTCAAGGAGCCACACACTGCGGGATGTGCTACGAGGTCTTTAACCGCTCCGCGGCCCAAGCCTATATGCATGCGGTCAAGCGCGAGCGCCGGCTGGAGGAAGGCGCACCACCGGAGCCAGAAGCCGTCATCAAATCGGGGCGGATGCTGGAAGAAGCGAAATCCGCTATCGCCAAAGTGGACTGGAGTGGGCTGGCTGAAAAAGCTGTTTCTTTGTTCAAGCGGTCCAAGCGCGTTCTTTTTCTGGGGGCCGGGGGTGTGGCGCTTTGGATGCTGGTCGGTTTTCTCTTCAGCGCAAGCCTCTGGTATCACCTCTTCGGAAACAAATTCGTCTACGCCTTTTCGGATAAAGCGCCTGCCGCCTATCTGGTCGGCATGAAGCAACACATCAAATTCTGGTCGGAACGCCAGGGGCGCTTGGATACGCCGATGGAAGAGTTTAAAATCGATGAGATCGGAAAAGTGCTTCTCCAAAAGGAAAAAGCCGCCGCGAAAAACCGGAGGACCGTTTGGGTGACGACCAAAGAGTGGATCCAAATTTTGAACGATGCCGCCGGCACCGCGAGCCACGCCATCCCGAAGAACCATCCCTCCTTGGCCGGCGCGCGGCTCGTGTTCGACCGGAAGGGAGCGCTCCTCGAACGGCATTACATCCTCTCGCCACGCCTCGCTAAGAGCCTGTCGTTCCTTTCGCCAAAATTTCCCAAAGGTTCATCGCGGCGTGGACAGACCTGGGACGAGGCCGTCGAGTGGCTGGATGTTTATAATGATTGGAAAATTCACTGGTCGGGAGCGCTGCACTGGACGCTCGGAGAACTGGAAGCCTGTGGAGAAAATACCTGCGCGAAACTCACGTATACTGCCGATCTCCGGCCGCAGCTCCGCGGATGGCCGTCATGGGCGCAAGGCGCCGTTCACCGGGCTGAGGCAACGGTCTCCACGGAAGGCGCAGCGCTTTTTGATGCGGCGCACAAGCGCCTGGTCTCTAATACGTTTTCTTACGAAGGACTTTTGCACATTCCGATCGCCGATCTCGGACGCATCCCGTGGGAGTTGCGCATCGGACGCGGCGTAAAAGGCCAGCCGGGCGAGATCGTGATCCGCTTCGAAAACAAAATCGACATCCGGAAAAATTAGGCCTTCCGTCGAGCACTTGACAGACACTAGCTATAGATGTTTCACTAGCGCTGGACACCATACCTGGTATCTTAAACCAAACAACTTGAGTTCCTAAGGAACACGCCGGAGGGGGCCGTTTCATGAGTGAAAATTCCAAAGGTCTTGCCGTCCAAACACGGTTCGTCTCGCGGGGCCGCGAAGCGTTCGATTCCCTAAACTGGGACTCGCGCACCAGCGTCATCCGCAATCCGGACGGCTCGGTCGTTTTCGAGATGAACAATATCCGCATCCCCAAAGGGTGGTCTCAGGTCGCGACCGACATCATCGCGCAAAAATATTTCCGCAAGGCCGGCGTTCCCACCCGGACCAAAAAAGTTTCCGAACCCCGTGTTCCGGAGTGGCTGCAGCGCTCGGTGCCGGACCAGGACGCTTTGAACGCCCTTTCGGAAGACCAACGCTACGGCTCGGAAAAGAATGCGCAGGAGGTGTTTCATCGCCTCGCCGGCTGCTGGACGTACTGGGGCTGGAAGTACGGTTATTTCAAGACGGAAGAAGACGCGAAGAACTATTATACCGACATGGCTTATATGCTCGCCGCGCAGATGGCGGCTCCCAACTCCCCGCAGTGGTTCAACACGGGTCTCCACTGGGCCTACGGCGTCGAAGGGCCCGCGCAGGGGCATTACTACGTGGACCCCGGCACGGGCGAGATGAAGCAGTCCGTGAACGCCTACGAACACCCCCAGCCGCACGCCTGCTTCATTCAGTCGGTGACGGATGATCTCGTCAACCCAGGCGGCATCATGGACCTTTGGGTCCGCGAAGCGCGCATCTTTAAGTACGGCTCAGGCACGGGCTCCAACTTTTCCGATCTCCGCGGATCGAGTGAACCTCTCTCCGGCGGCGGTAAATCTTCCGGTCTTATGTCCTTCCTTAAGATAGGCGACCGGGCGGCGGGTGCCATTAAATCCGGCGGCACGACACGCCGCGCGGCCAAGATGGTCACCTTGGACCTCGATCACCCCGACATAGAGGAGTTCATCAACTGGAAAATGAAGGAAGAGCAGAAGGTCGCGGCCTTGGTCGCGGGCTCCAAGCTTTGCAAAAAACATTTAAACGAGATCATCAAAGCCGTTCATTCCTGGCCGGAGACCCCCGAAAAACTCGACCGGAAGAAAAATACGCGCCTGGCCGCCGCCGTCCGGGCCGCCAACGCCTCCATGATCCCGCAAAGCTATATCGAGCGCGTCCTCGAGCTCGCCGCCCAAGGGGTGACGGAAATCCAGTTTGATGAGTACAACACGGACTGGACCTCGGAGGCCTACATCACGGTCTCGGGACAAAATTCCAACAATTCGGTGCGCGTGCCGAACGCGTTTATGGAAGCGCTTCTGGCAGACGGCGAATGGCCCGTTTTCTGGCGGACCGAGAAAGCCAATGCCGCCAAGGAAGGCCGCGCGCCCAAACCTTATAAGATGATCAAAGCGAAGGACCTTTGGGACCAGATCTGCTATGCCGCTTGGGCGTGCGCCGACCCCGGAATCCAGTTCGACACGATCATCAATGACTGGCACACCTGCCCGGCGGACGGCCGCATCAACGCGTCTAACCCGTGCTCCGAATATATGTTTTTGGATGACACGGCTTGTAATTTAGCGTCGATTAATCTCATGAAGTTCTATGACACAGCGACCCGGCGATTTGATATCGAGGCGTACCGGCATGCCACGCGGCTTTGGACGATCACTTTGGAGATCTCGGTCACGATGGCGCAGTTCCCCTCCGAGTCCATTGCGGAGAAGTCCTACCTTTATAGGACGCTGGGGCTGGGTTATGCGAACCTGGGCGCGCTCCTGATGGTCCAGGGAATTCCCTATGACTCGGACAAAGGGCGGGCGATCTGCGGCGCACTGACCTCCATCCTCCACATGGGCGCCTACGCAACCTCGGCGGAGATGGCCGGAGCCATCGGGGCATTCCCGCGGTACGACGCGAACAAGGCGGAAATACTTCGAGTGGTTCGCAACCACCGCCGCGCGGCGTATCCGACCAAACGCGATGAGTATGAAAACCTAACGATCGCACCCCAGCACATCCGGCCGGAACACTGCCCCGAGGATCTCTTGAAAGCCGCACGCGAGGATTCCGACCGCGCCATCGAGATGGGCGAAACGTTCGGCTACCGGAACGCGCAGGTGACGGTGATCGCCCCCACAGGAACGATCGGTCTTTCGATGGATTGTGACACGACCGGCATCGAGCCGGATTTTGCGCTGGTGAAGTTCAAGAAGCTGGCCGGCGGCGGGTATTTGAAAATCATCAACCAGACAGTTCCCCCGGCGCTCAAGGCGCTCGGCTACACGATGCTTCAGATCGATGACATCGTCCGTTACTGCAAAGGCACCGGTACTTTGAAGGGGGCCCCGCACATCAACCCGGACGCCTTGAAGGCCAAAGGGTTTACGGATGAAGCCGTCGCTAAGATTGAAGCGGCGCTCCCGCAGGCCTTTGAGATTGGGTTTGCCTTCAACCAGTGGACGCTGGGCGAGGAGTTCTGTAAAGAGACGCTCAAGATCACGGAAGAGCAGCTCCATGACTGGAACTTTTCGATCCTCAAGCACATCGGTTTCTCACACGATGAGATCGCCATCGCCAACGAATATGTCTGCGGCACGATGACCCTGGAAGGCGCTCCGCACATGAAATCCGAACACCTCCCGGTGTTTGACTGTGCGAATAAATGCGGCGCCAAGGGCAAACGCTACATCGCCCCGATGGCGCACTTAAAGATGATGGCGGCCGCCCAACCGTTTATCTCTGGCGCCATTTCCAAAACGATCAACCTCCCGCACGAGGCGACCCTTCGGGACATCAACGAAGCTTACGTCGAGTCCTGGCAGCTGATGCTCAAAGCGGTCGCTCTTTACCGCGACGGTTCGAAGCTCTCACAGCCCTTAAACACGACATCGGACTCTAGCGGTGACGCCGCCGTCACGATGGCCGACCTTCAGGAAGGTCCGCTCAAGATCGCGGAGAAAATCATTCATCGCTATCTCGCTCGCCGCCGCCGCCTGCCGTATCGCCGCTCGGGATATACCCAGAAAGCGAAGATCGGCGGACACACCATCTACCTGCGAACCGGGGAATACGATGAGGGGGCGCTCGGCGAGATTTTCATCGACATGCATAAGGAAGGCGCGGCCTTCCGGAGCCTGATGAACTGTTTCTCCATCGCGATTTCCCTGGGCCTTCAGCACGGCGTGCCCTTG
>JBGPLV010000160.1:0-4942 GCA_041486625.1 Elusimicrobiota bacterium | reverse complement strand
GCAGGACGTCCGTCTCCGTGTCTCCGATATTTTCGCCGATGTGCGTATGCGCCTTCATCCAGAGAACCGTTCCCGCTTTGACGTCCACCTCGCGCTTCTGGCCATCCGGAAAATGCAGGCGCCGCTTGAAGGAAGACTCCGCAACCATGACATAGTCCGGGTGAGCGTGTTGTGACGTCTTTTCCCCTGGCTTATCGCGGTACCGGAGCACCCGGACGCGTTCGTTTTCTAAAATAACCTTATACTTGTTCCCATCGGTTACGACGGGATCCTTTTTGGACTCCAATACCATATGGTCAGCCCCCTTTCCCTATTTCAATCGCGCCCCGCGACGCCGGGATTTTGATGCGCTCCGGAAAGTCCTGATCCGTTAGTGGTGTCCCGCGGAAGAAAGTGAAAAAGTTAAGAACGTCCCCTATCCCGTCTGGGCGCCGGGTTCAAGCTTTTGTCCAGCGCGCCGGAAGCGCATCGCACGCCCGCCGGCACCACCCAACATTTCATCTACGGCTGCTTCAAGAAAGCCTGACTGGGTCCTGCGCCTGCCGGCAGGCAGGTGCTTCATTTGCTCGGCTGGGCCTGGCGCCGATGCGTTCCTGGCGCCAGGTCATCCTCCTTAAGAAATAGGAAGGATGGTCCGACCCCTTTCCGCTCAATATGAGGAGCATCATAGACCTTCAGAGGCAAGCGTGATAGCGTAAGCGTGGAGGTGTGCCATGAAGAGTGTTTCTACGGGAGTTTTATGTCTCGGCGTCCTCATGCTCCTCGGTGCCAGGAATGTCCTGGCGCATTGCGACAGTATGGATGGGCCGGTCGTCAAGGCGGCGCAACAGGCACTTGAGACAGGAGATGTGAATCGCGTTCTGATCTGGATTCAACAAAAGGATGAAGGGGACATCCGGAAAGCGTTTCAAGAAACACTGGCTGTACGAAAGTTGAGCTCTAAGGCCCAAGAGTTGTCGGACCGGTATTTCTTTGAGACGTTAGTTCGCATCCATCGGGCGGGGGAAGGAGCTCCCTTCACAGGGCTGAAGCCCGCTGGGCTTGATTTGGGCCCAGCCATTCCGGCAGCAGACCGGGCCGTGGAGCAGGGAAACCTGAGGCCGCTGCAGAGTCTGTTGGTTGATGCGGTGCAGACTGAACTGAAGAACCATTTTCAAGAGTTGCAGAAAAGAAAAAGCTTTAAGTCGGATGACGTGACGGCCGGCCGCCGGTATGTGGAAGCGTATGTGGTGTTCATCCACTACGCAGAGCAGGTGTATCGGGCGGCCGGACGCCTAGCGCAGGGACATCTCGAAGAGGACCGGCCGGTCATGGAGCACGAAGGTCACTGAATGATCTTCGGGCACACCGCAGTGCCTGACACCGTCGTTCAAATCAATTCGCTATGTCTCGGATTCTGCTCTACGTTTCTCCGTTGGGTCACACCCTAACGGTGGTCTACCTTGCGCCTTTGGGTCAAACCCCGTTCCTACTAAAATCCGGCCGCCCCGAGCCCGTCTCCTCACCGGCCACTAGCCGTTCACTCCATTTAAGACAAAACGCGTTCGAGAACGCCATATGCTTCAAACATTAAATCGCCATGATCTCTTTCTATGACAAGTTCAACCACTTTATCTGCGGTGTGAATTTGAAAAGCGACATATGCGCACCCCCAGAAAGGAGGGAAACCATCCTTTAGCGATTCACTCTTAGGAAGCCACAGCCAGCCACTAAATTCGCTTAATGACATTGCATGGACAGTTTGTAACTGCTCATTGTCTTCTGGCCTCGGATTATCAACGGAGCGATGAGCGGCGTGCTTATTGCGGAACATCATCAAATCTGTCAGACGTGGAATCGAAAGATGACCGCAAATTTTCTTTACCAGACTGGATTGGCAAAAATAATAGAACTGCCCAGCGCGGTTTACGTAAGCCGCCGCTTCATGCCGCAATTGTTCCTCGTCGCTTGAAATCCCTTTCGCAAGCTGGCCAATGACTGCCAAAAATCGACCATGATGGTATTCCAATCCTTTGAGTATCGAAACTGCTCCGGCAATCTGCAGGTAATCCGTATGAAGAATTGTCTTTGATGCATTCCGATAAACCAAAGCCAGCGCGCGCTTTGAATAGGGCAATATGTCGACGAGGTTTGTTTTTGGCTCTGGATCAGTTATCCGCCAGTTGCGAATGTCGTTGACGGGTTCAACCATTTTGTTTTATTGGTGTGCGTTGGATCATGCCCCGATCGTTACGGGGTTTTCTGGCAGTCGAAGCTGATATACCAATATTGATGTTCATGATATGCGACTGAATCCCCCACCGGAAAAGCAGACCCACCTTCGCTTCTGGGGCCTTCTGAAGTGATGGCGTATCTGCCGCCGCAAAAGTCATACATCTGCTTGTAAGCGTTCTCGCGTCGCTTGCGTATTATCGAGTCTGCGCCGTGATTTGAATATTTGATCATGCCTCCGGGATGCTCCGTTTCGTTCGCGGGAGCATAAGGGCTTTTGCTATCGCCTCTGGTAGAAACCATCGTCGCACTGCAGCCCATAAACGTTAGCGGCAAAACGGCGAAGAAGGCATATCCCGAAGATTTAATGATTGACATTGGGAATGTTATATCGTTTTCGAAAGAATTTGTGTCTGCTGGGCCATGTGCCTTTTCTTCTATTTCGCGTTGACAAACTTCCAGCCTTCCCGCCGGATGAGGCCCATGAGGTTAATGAATGGAATCCTGAAGTAGTCGCAGACGTCAGGAATGCGCACGACCCCCGTCGTGCGGCTATGCTTTTCCCCCGTTAGTACCGTCAAATTGTGTACCTTCGCGAGCGCAATGACGAATGGATCGGCCTGTGATTTGCCGGTAGTGTTGTTCACGAGGGTCGGGAACTGCTTCAAGATCACTTTGGACTCGTTCTGGATCGCATGGTCGAGTGGGACAACGATGGTTTTGACCCTGCCGCCCAGCCACTTGATGGGACCGCTCGACCCCGCCCTGAGCTCGTCGATCACCATTTGGATCGTAACAATTTCCCCGCGGTCGATCATCTGACCAAGGTTGACCCATATGTCCGGGAAGGTCTGGATCGGATACCATCGCGACCAGCCATCGAGGAAGGCACTCGTATCGAGAGAGAATTTCATTCCCAGATTCCTTGCTGGACATGCTTAGCCTCGAGCACCTTTTCGATGCGAGATAGGTAGTCAACCTTTGTACCCATGTACTGGCTCAAGTCGCGAGATGTAATGAATTCCCGATCGTAAGCGCGAAGGATGAGATTTAGGAATGGACTTCCCAGTTTTGACACGACTTTTCGTTCAATTTTCGGGCCGCCTGAAGACTTACGCTTCGGCAGATTCGCATAGCGTCGTAGAAATTCTGCCCGTTTCTTACCGTAAAACTCCTCGGTAGTCTTGTCCAGAGTGAGCAGCCTTCGGAGGATCGCCTCGGGGCTCACGGAGAACAGCTTCGCCAGGTCGTTCAGTTCGGTGTCAGTCCAGTCTGCCTTTCCGTGCTCCGCGACGGTTAGATTTTTATTGAGCTCGTCGGCGGGGATCAGGATCGCGGCGGCAAGCCCGTTACAAAAGGTCTCCTCGCGCTGGGCCTCCCCGCGGAGCTTCGGGTTTTCTGCCGGGTTGCAGACACCACTATCCTTCAGGAAGACATGACCAAGCTCGTGCAGGAGGGTGAATATTCGCCCGTTCGGATGATCCTTGGAATTCAATACGATCACCGGAACCGTGTCCGAGCTTATGGAGAAGCCACGCATCTCCTCCACGCTCACCGCGCTCGTCTGAAAGACGAGGACACCGAGAGACTCGACTGCGCTTCGCCATGAGTTAAGCGCGACGTACGGCTCCTGCCATTTTCGCTGCTGCTCCATCGTGACACCGAGCAGCTTTCTTATCCTGGGACCCAACTGTTCTGGATCATCGTCCACCCCGACGATGATGCGTCGAACTGTGGGTTTCTCCTCGAGCTCTTTGGCAAGATTGTTGGCTACGGCCGCCCTTTCCTGCGCGAGGCGGAACTCGAATAACATTTCTGGGGAGTCATGCACCTCGCTGTCGGGTAGACGGCGGAAATCCTTCGGTGGATTAGCTTCTTGGGGCGGTTCTGGCAGAAAGAAGATTGCGAGCGGCCGGTGGTACATTGTCGCCAGCTTGCGGACGACAGCCAGGGGAGGCTTACCATGACCATCCTCCCAGTCTTGGACTATGCCGGGGTCCTTCAGGACCTTCTTCGCGACTTCGCCGATCTCGTAGCCGGCAGATTGCCGTGCCCAGATCAACAGAGACGGCTCGACCAGAGCCTCAATGCTCCTTACCATTAGATAGCTCCCTGGGACTGACTCATAGTGATGTTAAAGGGATGGTTTGACGATTGGAGAGGACCGCGCAAGTCTAGGATTCCTCCTCTTCGCTCCCAAGTCAAGGACAGATTTTACTTTTTTATTTTGAGTCTGCCGTAAATGTTCGTTGGGGCCGTAGGTGTAAATTTCCTGCAAGGGCGCGCAGCGGTGCGCCCCTACAATTCTATTGTCTGCTCTTGTCCGGGCGGCCAGCCGGCCGCCCCTACATCTCGATCGAAATTTGCTGCCCCTCCTCACCTTCCGTGAGGGGTGACGCCTTCGCGCGCAGCGAGAGAGCAGGTTGGAGCAAGGGCTGAGGCCTTGTCCTGGCGAACCGACCGCTGTTTTGGAGGGTCGACAAAGGCCTCTGACCGCAGCGCACTCCCCTGATCTCGAGCGAGCGCGGAGGCGGTGCCCCGAGCGAAGTTATTTTATGTCTTTAAGGCGGGGTTCCAATGGCAAAAGTGGACGAAGTTCAGTGAAGGTGAAAAGCGTGGTACGTACTCGTCCGGGGCCTATAACCCGGCCGAGTACTGCGGTAGAGGTGCCCTGCTTCGCAGGGACCCATCCGACTGTGGTAGCGTGGTAAGGTTAGGCGGCGCGGCGATG
>JBGPLV010000159.1:0-4977 GCA_041486625.1 Elusimicrobiota bacterium | reverse complement strand
CGAACCAGATTCAGCAGGTGATCCTCAACCTCGCCAATAACGCCTTCGACGCCATGGGGGAACAGGGGGGGATTCTGACGGTGCAGACGGAAAGCCTCAAGGAAAACCCGCTTTCCTGGATATGTTTGCGTGTGACCGACACAGGATCCGGCATTGCGCCGGAAGTGCTGCCGCGGGTTTTTGAGCCCTTTTTCACCACCAAACCGGTGGGCAAGGGGACGGGGTTGGGACTCAGTCTCATACACGAGATGGTAAAAAAACATTCCGGGACAATCGATGTCAAAAGCCGTCCCGGACACACGGAATTTTGCATCAAGTTCCCGGTTCGTCTGTCACAAGGAACGGCAGCTTCTCGGAAGGTGGTTTAAAATGAATACGGCCCCTTTGCCTGAAAACGAAAAGGAGCGGCTGGACACCCTTCGCGGTTACGCGGTGCTGGACACCGCGCCAGAGAAGGCTTTTGACGATCTGACGTCGCTGGCCGCCGTCGTCTGCGGAACTCCTATCGCGCTCATAAGCCTGGTGGACACCCATCGTCAGTGGTTCAAATCAAAGATCGGTGTAAAAGCCAGTGAAACTTCTCGAGAAATTGCTTTTTGCGCACACGGGATCCTCGAAAAAGATTTGTTTATCGTTCCGGACGCCAGGGCCGATTCCCGTTTTACGGACAACCCGCTCGTCACGTCCGACCCGCCCGTCCGCTTTTACGCCGGCGTGCCCCTCGTCACCTCCGATGGATACACCCTGGGGATGCTCTGTGTGAATGACCGCGTGCCCCGCTGCTTGACGCCTGAGCAAATCCAGGGGCTTAAGATCCTCGGTCGGCAGGTGGTGAGCCAACTGGAACTTAGGCGGCAGGTCGCAGAGTTGGCCCGCGCGATCATGGAACGTGACCAGTCGGAGAAAAAACTTCACCAGTCCGAAAAAATGGCGGCGTTGGGCCAGCTGGCCAGCGGCGTGGCGCACGAGATCAACAACCCTCTGGGAGTGATTCTCGGGTTCTCCGAGGGTGTGCTCCGGCGGTCCCAGGAAGGGGATTCTCTCTTCGTGCCTTTGCAATCGATCCATCGCGAAGCGCTGCGTTGCAAAAATCTTGTACAGGACCTTTTGACCTTCTCCCGCGCCTCCAAAACAGAGCGCGGGCCGCTGAACCTCAACCATGCGGTGGAAGGAGCGCTTTCCTTAATTCTGGCCAAAGCCAGGATGACCCAAGTGACGGTTCACAAAGACCTAGCGCCCGACCTCCCGTCCCTTTTGGGCAACTCCAATCAGATCCAGCAGGTGATGATTAACCTCGCGACCAACGCCATCGACGCCATGAAAGGACGGGGAACGCTCACGATCAAAACCGAGATCTTGACGGAAGGGCCACTCTCGTGGATCTGCCTCCGCGTGACCGACACGGGCAGCGGTATCCCCCAGGAAGTCCTGCCGCACATCTTTGAGCCTTATTACACAACCAAGCCCCAGGGTCAGGGGACAGGCCTCGGGTTGGCCCTGATTCATGAGATTGTGGTCAAGCATTCTGCGCTGATTGACGTGGAAAGCCGCCCCGGTCGTACGGAATTTCGCCTCAGATTTCCCGTCCGTACGGGTCGCGAAGGATTGGAAGATGTCGCAGCCCCGGAAAGGAATGCGAATTATGCCTCCTGAGCAAACGGAAACGACCAAAACAATATCGGTTTTAGTCGTGGACGATGAACCGGGCATCCGGAACATGCTCGCGTGGGAGCTTACCGACCAAGGCATGCACGTGGAGACGGCGGATAACGGGGCCGAAGGCGTGCGGCTCGCTAGTCTAAAAACGTACGACGTTATTATCTCCGATATCACCATGCCGGAAATGGACGGCTTGAAGCTTTTGCAGGAAATTCAGCGCACCTCACCCCAAACGGCGGTAATCATCGCTACAGGGTTCGGGGCTGTGGAAACGGCCGTCTTCGCTATGCACAAAGGCGCATTCGATTTTATTTTGAAGCCCTATGACTTGGGCCATCTCTTGTCGTGTGTGAAGAAAGCGGTGGAGCGCCGATCGCACTGCCGGTCCTGCGGGAGGCCTAATCATGAGTAATCCCACAATCAACAACGGAGCGCAGCGCGTCTTGGTTATTGACGATGAGGCCGGTCTGCGCGACATGCTCGTCTTCGGGTTGACCGACCGCGGCTATTTCGTCATCCCTGCCGCTTCGGGTGAGGAAGGCGTTGAAAAGGCGAGGCACGAGAATTTCGATTTGGCGGTTTGCGATATCATGATGCCGGGAAAAAGCGGCGTGGAAGTCCTCAAAGAGATTAAGGCAATCCAGCCGGACCTCGAGATGATCATGGCGACAGGTTACGCGACGCTGGAAACCGCGGTCGAATCGATGAAACAGGGCGCATTTGACTACATTTCCAAGCCTTATGGCTTAGATCAGTTGTGCGTCATATTTGATAAAGCCTTGGAGCGCCGGCGTCTCCGCGCCCAGGTTGGCCAGCTTCAAGAATTAAACCGCATGAAGTCAGAATTCCTGGCCAACATGTCCCATGAACTCCGAACCCCGATGAACGCCATCATCGGTTACACATCGCTGATCCTGGACCGTACCTACGGGGAAATCACGCCAAAACAGGAAAGCGGTTTAAGGCGAATCGAGACCAACTCTAGAAACCTTTTGCAACTCATCAACAACATCCTGGACTTGTCAAAGCTCAATGCTGGCCGTATGCAACTTTTCAAGGAGAGCTTCCGTCTGAAGGAGGTTACCGATGAGGTGCTCGAAACCATGGAATGCCTGGCCCGGGAACGGAAGCTAACGTTGAGCGCGGAGGTGCCGGAGTCTGTCGCGCTCGAAACCGACAAGACCAAACTCAAGCAGGTCCTCATAAACCTCATAGGAAATGCCATTAAATTTACGCACGAGGGCAGTGTGTCGATCAAGACGGAAATGCTCGAGGCGCCTGCCCGACTTCGCCTTTACGTGCAGGATACAGGCATCGGTGTTAAAGAAGAAGACATTCCGCTGCTCTTCGAGGAATTTAAGCAGCTGGACGCCTCACCCACGCGAGAGTACGGAGGAACGGGTCTGGGACTGGCGATCTGTAAAAAAATCGTGGAACTGATGGGGGGAACAATCCAAGTGAAAAGCACCCTGGGAATAGGATCCACGTTCACCGTTACCCTTCCGGCGACGCTAAAAGTCCTCGCGGAAGAGGTCAGGCCGCTTCCTGCCACGCTCGAGGCGCAAAAGGGCCAAAAAATAATTCTTTCTATCGATGACGATCCCGAAGTGCTAACGCTTTTGGCGGACAGCCTGAAAGGAACGGGATACGCGTTTCTGGGCGCGCAAAGCGGGCAGGAAGGATTGGTCTTGGCCCGGCAGGCCCATCCTCACGTCATAACCCTCGACATCATGATGCCGCATATGGACGGATGGTCCGTCCTCCAGATCCTCAAAAGCGACCCCGATCTCCGGTCGATCCCTGTCTTTATCGTCTCTATCACGGAAAACAAGGCTCTGGGCTATTCCTTGGGGGTCACGGATTACATCGTAAAGCCATTTGACCGCAAGGAACTTTTGAGCAAGCTAAAAGCCTGCGAAAATGGCGCACCCAACAAGGTGCTTGTGGTCGATGATGACCCGGCCATGACTCGGCTCCTCGAGGAAGCCCTGAAGCAAGAAGGTTACGTGGTGGAGGTGGCGCATGATGGCCGCCAGGCGCTGGAACACTTGCGGCGTGCCAAGCCCGACATTCTTTTTCTGGATCTCATGATGCCTCAGTGCAGCGGCTTTGAAGTCTTGGAGGAGATCGATAAAGACCCCAGGCTTCGTGGCCTGCGCGTATTCGTGATGACGGCGAAACATCTGACACCTCAGGAAACCCATTATCTTGAACAACGGGTCGAAATGATCGTTCAGAAAGGTTCCCGTGGCCTTCCGGAGATCCTAGCGGTGCTCAAGGAAAAACTATCCGCCATCAAAGAGGTGGCGCTCCATGAGTGACAAAATCCTCGTCGCTGACGACGATTTCGACAACAGGACGATCGCTCAAGAAGCGCTCGAGGCTGCCGGTTATGAAGTTGTCTTGGCGACCAATGGCGTAGAAACCCTGGAGAAAGTGTCCTTGGAAAAGCCTGCAGTGCTGCTTCTGGATCTCTCGATGCCGAAGTTGAACGGCTGGGAAGTCGCCAAACAAATCCGTCAGATGCCCCATCTCTCGGGAATGGCCATCGTCGCTTTTACGGCCCACGCGCTCGTGGGAGACGAGCTTAAAGCCAAAGCTTCGGGATGTGATGACTATATCGCCAAACCTTGTCTGCCCAAGGACGTTGTGCAAAAAGTCGCCTCCTGGATCGGGCGCAAAGAGCAGGTCGAACGGAATTCCGTGAAGCCATGAGCAAGATTCTGGTGATCGATGACGATCCTTCCAATCGGGAGATCCTGCGCGCGCGCCTCGAAAAGGCCGGTCACGTCGTGTCGGAAGCCTCTAATGGCGAGGATGGGATACGACTTTCGGAAGAACTCGCGCCCCATCTCGTCTTATTGGACGTCATGATGCCTAAAGTGGATGGCCTTCAGGTCTGCCGCCAAATCAAAACCAATCCAAAAACAGAGAAGATTCCCGTTATCATGCTGACCGCATGCGACCAAAACATCGACCAGTTGCGCGGCTGGGAAAGCGGCGCGGATGAATACATGGCCAAACCCTGGGATCCTGTAAAACTGCTGGAGCTCATTGGTAAATGGTGTTTGGCGTCATGAATTCGCCCAAAACATCCGTCGATCTAAGTCGTCGAAAAATTACTTTGGAAACATTGAAGCTCTTATCCGTTGATTTCATCCGGCGCAACAATGTCATTCCTTTGGAAATCAAAGAGAAAAAATTATCCGTCGCGATGTCCGATCCCTCAAACCTAAAAATAGCCCGCGATGTTCAATCTATGACCGGCTATGAATTGGAAATATTGGCGGCCACCACCGAGTCCATAGTGGAAATCCT
>JBGPLV010000158.1:0-5019 GCA_041486625.1 Elusimicrobiota bacterium | reverse complement strand
GTCCGCGTAAACGGACTCTCAACGGCAACCGCTTCAAGCTCCGCGTGCCTGGCCGCTCCCACGATCGCGACCGCCGCTCCCAGGGAATGTCCGTAGATGGCTAACCGGCGCGCTGTTTCTGGCTTCGCCTTTTTCAGGAATTCCAGGGCGCTCTCCAGATCCTTGAGCTCGAAAGGTCCCAAGGACGTCCGGTCCCCCTCGCTGTCCGCGTGCCCGCGGAAATTGAAGTAAAAGAGGTTCCACGCTCCCGGCCGGGCCAGACACACGGTATTGAGCAGCATGTCGCCCGCGTTCGACCCCAGACCGTGCAGAATAACGAGAGTGATCTCCGACGGCATGCGCGCGGGAAGGAACCATCCGGTCAGTTTGAGCCCGTCATGCGAATGAAAAGAAACTTCTTCATACGCCAGGCCGAAATCCTTCGGCGTATACGGCACCGCCAGGTACGGAATCTTGGTGATTTCCAAAGAACCGTAGAGGGCAATAGCCCCTACAAAAAGGGCCGCGATACCAAAGATTCCGGTGATCCAGGCCATTACGAGTAAGAATGGCTGAGATCAGGGAACTTGCCGCTCCGCACATCGAGCGTATAGTCCCGCGCGGCACGTCTCATGACTCCACGCAGATCGGCATACCGCTTCACAAAACGCGGGGAGGGAGGCGTCGTTAATCCCAAGAGATCGTCCACAACCAAAATCTGCCCATCGCAGGCCGGCCCGGCGCCGATCCCGATCGTGGGGATCTTTACGGCGCGCGAGATTTGGCGTCCGAGCCCGGCCGGGATGCACTCCAGCACGATCGCAAACGCTCCGGCTTTCTCGAGGGCTTTGGCATCCGCCAGAATCTTTGCCCATTGGGCTCTTTTCCTTCCCTGCACCTTGTATCCACCGAAAAGGTGAACAGACTGCGGCGTCATGCCGATGTGGCCCATCACGGGGATTCCCGCACCGCGAAGCGCCCGGACGATGGCAACCATCTCCCGGCCACCTTCAATTTTGACGGCTTCCGCTCCCGCTTTGAGCATCCGGCCGCAGTTCCTGATCGCGTCTGGCGCCGAAGCCTGGTATGACAGATACGGCATGTCGGTGACGAGAAACGCCCGGGAATTTCCCCGGGCGACGATCTTGGTATGATAGACCATGTCCTCGACTGTTACCGGGAGAGTGGACGCGTACCCGAGCTTCACCATGCCGAGAGAATCCCCCACCAAAACAATATCCACACCCGCCTCATTGAGCAGGCGCGTCGTATTAAAGTCATAGCTCGTCAACGCAACGATTTTCTTTCGGCGGCGCTTCATCTCCTGGAGCGTCAGAATAGTGACTTTATCCGATGGCGAAGTCCTCCCTTTCACAAACGCTTGTCCCCTTTAATTCCCCTCGCCCCCTTGGGGGAGAGGGTGCAGGGTGAGGGGGTTTGCTGCTGGAGTTCCACCAATGCCGCCTGAACAAATGGCCGATGCAATATTTCGGGATGCGGGATCTTGAGTCTGGGATGATCGATGGTCTCATCTCCATAGAGCAAAATATCAAGATCGATGATTCGAGGCCCCAATCGTTGGTGTCGCACCCTGCCCAATCGAGCTTCAATAAAAAGCAGCTGATCCAGAAGTTCAAATGGTGATAACACCGTTTCTACCTTAACGACACCGTTGAGAAAATCCGGTTGATCGCGGATAGGACCTAATGCTTTCGTTTCAACCAAAGTAGAAACATTACTCACATGGATCCCGCGCGTCAGAGTCAGCATATTGAGTGCGCGAAGAATGTTCAGTTTGCGGTCTCCTACATTAGAACCCACACCAATAGTGGCAACAACTCTGCCCCCCTCACCCTTCACCCTCTTCCCCCTTCGGGGGGCGAGGGGATTTTGGGTGGTGGTTACTTCTGCCATCTGACCCTCTTGATGCGTTCGACCGCTTCCATCATCCGCTTTTCCTCGACGCTGAGCGCAAAACGCACATACCCTTCACCGGAAGGACCGAATCCTACGCCCGGTGTGCACACCACGCCGACTTCATCCAACAGCTTAGCGGAGGTCTCCGCCGACGTGAACCCTTTCGGCGCGTGCGCCCAGACATAAAAGGTGGCGGACGGACGCGTCATCGTCCAACCAGCTTTTGTCATCGCGTCCACAAAGAGGTCGCGTCGGCGCTTATAGAGCGCCCGCATATCTTTTACGAACGCTTCGGAAGCCGGGTCCGCGAGTGCGGCGATCGCCGCCTCCTGAATCGCCTGGAAGGCGCCGGAGTCGACACTGTCCTTGATTGTCGCCAATCCTCTGATGATCTCAGCTTTACCGCAGACCCACCCGATGCGCCAGCCCGTCATGTTGTAGGTCTTGGAAAGCGAATGGAATTCAATTCCCACCTCTTTGGCCCCCGGAATCTCGAGAAAGCTCAATGGCGGATCCTCGTAATACATTTCCGAGTAAGCATTGTCGTAGGCTACGACCAGATGATGCTTTGTGGCAAATGCCACGACCTCTTCCAGGAACGCGCGCGGAGCGACAGCCGCCACGGGGTTGTTCGGATAGTTCAAAAAGAGAATCTTCGCCTTCGATAGGACTGCCGCGGGGATGGCCTTTAGATCAGGCAGATAGGCCCGATCTTCCTTGAGCGGCATGAGATGGGGTTCTCCCCCCGCAAAAAGGGTGGCATTTTTATAAACGGGATAAGCGGGATCCGGGACGAGCGTCACATCGCCGGGATTCACAAAGGCGAGCGGCAGGTGCCCAAGCCCTTCCTTGGAACCGATGAGGGAGTAGATCTCCGAAGCTGGATCGAGGCTGACGCTGAAGCGCTTCTTCATCCACACCGCGATGGCCTTGCGGAAACTGAGGAGTCCGGCGCCGAAGGGATATTGATGGTTCGCCGCTTTGGCCAAAGCCGCCTGGCCCGCCTTGACAATGTAGGTGGGAGTCGGCTGATCGGGATCGCCCACACCGAGCGAGATGATGTCCACGCCGCGCTCGATCGAGGCTTTCTTTTTCCGGTCGATCTCGGCAAACAAATACGGGGGCAACTCTTCAATGCGACGGCTGTATTTCATCACGATTCCTCAACCACTGGATTTTTCAGAATGCCGACTCCTTCGACTAGGATCTCGACCACGTCCCCGGCCTTGAGTGGTCCCACACCCTGCGGGGTCCCCGTCGAGATGATGTCCCCTGGCAAAAGAGTCATAATGCCGGAAATAAACGAAATCAGTTTCGGGACAGAGAAAATCATCTGGCTCGTATGCCCTTGTTGGACCACTTTCTTATTCACGCAGGCTTCCACGCGCAAGTTTCCGGTCGGAAGACCGTCAGCGATCCATGGTCCGACGGGTGCGAAAGTGTCGAAGGACTTGGCCCGCGTCCACTGGCCATCTTTCTTTTGAAGCTCGCGCGCGGTCACATCGTTCAGACACGTGATCCCAAGCGCGTAATCCATCGCCTGGCTCTCGGGAATGCGTCTTCCCTTCTTGCCAATCACGATCGCCAGCTCCGCCTCATAGTCCACTCGGCCGGCGCTTTTAGGAATGACTATTTTCTCGTCCAGGCCAATCACGGCGCTCGGGGCTTTCATGAAGAGCACCGGCTCGTTCGGAACTTCTATGCGGCCGAACTCCGTGATATGGTCCTTGTAGTTCAGCCCGACCGCGATGATTTTGGACGGCTGGCATGGAGCCAAGAACCGCACGTCGTTCATTGAGAAGGAACGCCCCGTCTTCTCAAATGGCGAAAAGATATCCGGCGTAATCTCCCAGACCTGATGTTCTTCGACCACACCCCAGCCGACCACATCTCCGCTTTGAAAGCGGCAGTACAGCATTAAAGGCCGAGCACGTCCCACATCGTGTAAAGCCCCGGCTTTTTCCCGACCACCCACTTGGCCGCCTGAAGGGCGCCCGCCGCGAAAAGGTCTCGGGATTCCGCGTGATGGAAAAGTTCCAGTTTGTCCGACGGCCCCGTGAAGATAATCCGGTGGTCTCCGATCAATTCCTTTTCGCGAATGGATTCGTAGGTGACTTTTTGCTTAGACACCTGCTCGATCAGCCGACCCGCCTCAAGCGCCGTGCCTGAAGGCGCATCCTTTTTATGCACATGATGAGTCTCCTGTATATGCACCGCGTAATCCGGAAGCGCCCGGGCCACGTTCTGCGCGGCCTTAAAAAAGACGTTCACGCCAAGACTCATGTTGGCGGACTTCACGATAGGGATCGCTCTGGCGGCCTCCGCAATTTTTTGTTCTTGCTCCGCGGAAAAGCCAGTCGTCCCGATCACAAAAGCCTTCTTATGGGAGACCACGTGCGGCAAGAGAGCTGCGGTGGCCTCAGCCACCGTAAAGTCGATCACAACATCGGCTCCCTTGATCTCAGAGGTCTCCGAGCCGATCCGGACGCCATCGATAATGGCCACTGTTTTGGGCGATTCCAGGCCATAAACGACCTGCAACGCCGCGTCCTTTTGCGCGAGCGCATAAAGGCGCCTGCCCATTCGACCGGCGACCCCAGCGATGATGAGTCGGACCATTATTTTCCTCTTCGCATGAGCGGGCACGCCTTCAAGGCGGCTAGAAGTTTCTTCCGCGGCTCCGCCGACATGGGAAGAAGCGGAAGCCGCAGTTCATCCCGACACAGCCCTAAGTGGGCCATGGCCGCCTTGATCGGAGTCGGATTGGTTTCGATAAAGAGAGCGCGCATGACCGGAAACATTTCCTGGTGCAACGTCCTCGCTCGGTCCGCGTCGCCGTTGGCCCAACTATTGACTAGATCCGCCATCGCACGTGGAAGGATGTTTCCGATGACGGAGATGACACCGCGAGCGCCCAACGATAAGAGCGGCAGCGTGACGGAATCGTCCCCCGAGAACACGATAAAGCGATCCATCCCCGGTGTGGAGAGAAGTTGACTCGTGTAGTCCATGTTCCCTGAGGCCTCCTTGATGCCGACCACGGTCGGGCAGGTCTGGGCGAGCCGTACGACCGTCTCGACCGGGATATTGATCACCGAACGGCCGGGGATGTTGTAGAGAATG
>JBGPLV010000157.1:0-5039 GCA_041486625.1 Elusimicrobiota bacterium | reverse complement strand
TGCAAGGTCGCATCGTTGTCCCCCGGGCGGCCGACGTCGCAAAGGTCCCCGTTGTCGAACGGCTCGGCCCAAAGATCCGCGATCGTGATCCGGGCGTTGAAGTTGAAGTTGAGAAAGACCTGGCGGCTGGGTTGGGAATGAGTCGGAGCTTGGCCTCTAGGACCGTCACGCAGGTGCCTTCTGTCCCGACCAGAGCGCGGGCGACGTTGAAACCGTTTTCGGGAAGAAGCTCATCCAGGTTGTAACCGGAGACGCGCCGCGGGATTTTCGGATAACGCGCGCGGATGAGATCGGCGTACTTGTCGCGGATCGCTTTGAGTTTGGCGTAGATCTCGCCGCGCCGTCCGCTCGCGCGGATGATTTGATCCAACTCGGCATCCGTCGTCCGTCCAACCTCCAACGTCAAACCGTCGTACGTGAGGATCTGAAGGGACTCGATGTTATCGACGGTCTTGCCCCAGGCCACCGCATGAACGCCGCAGGAGTTGTTGCCGATCATGCCTCCCAAGGTACAGCGGGAGTGGGTGGCCGGGTCAGGCCCGAAAGTCAGCCCGTATTTTTCCGCCTCGTTCCGCAGGTGATCTAAAATCACGCCCGGTTCCACACGCGCCGTCCGGCCCTTCGGATCAATCGCCAGAATGCGGTTAAGGTATTTGGACATATCCATAACCACCGCCACGTTGCAGCACTGCCCGGCCAGGCTCGTACCCGCCCCGCGCGACAGAATCGGCGCCCCATTCTGCCGGCAAATATCGATTGTTCGAACGATGTCTTCCCTAGTTTTAGGTAGGACTACCCCGATGGGTACCTGGCGGTAGTTGGAGGCGTCCGTCGCATAAAGCGCCTTGGCCTGGGAGTCAAATCGTATTTCTCCCTGGATAACGTCCCGAAGAGCCTGTTCAAGCATGGGCGGTTATGCCGCGCGGCATAAAATAAGCATCTAGGTTAGTTTTTTGAGGATTTTTGTGGTCAGAAGCCATTCCAGGGTAGCACAGGCCCCATAGGTGAGGGTGTCTGCCGTGAGTTTGACCAGGCCGCCCTTGTCCATGGCGATGGAGGCGGCAGGGCCTCCGGAGAGGGTAGCGATCAACCGGCTGAGATAGGGTTCGTGGCCCACAGCCATAATCGATTCCCACGTGCGGTAGTCCCTCGCCAGATGCCGCACAAGGGCCTCGGGGTCGCCACCCACGGCTAATGTCTTTGTTATTTTGAGCTTTTCTTTGGCGTTAAACTCCTCGGCGACAATCTCAGCTGTCTCGTAAGCCCGCCGGTACGGACTGGTCAGAATCCAATCAAACGTCATCTTGAGCCGCCGCATCCCCTTGGCTGACTTTTTCATTTTATGGATGCCTTCCTTGGTCAGGGGGCGGTCGCTGTCGGGTCCGCCCCACTCGGCTTGATCCGCCGCGATGCCATGACGCAAAAAATACAGGGTCATTTTCTTTCGGTCTCCGGCGTCACGCGGGGGCGCTGTGGCTTAAGGTCTTTGGGCATGCTTTTAAGAAGAATGTCTTCCGCGGCCATCGCGCGGTGGCACAAAGCCTCCTGGGCTCTGATTTTCTTTCCTTTTCCAGGGTCGACTTTGATGTAGCTTCCATCGGACTGAAGCTCCCAGGCCTTGGTGTTGTCGCGGAAGTAGATATCGAGCGCCTCGATCAGCTCTTTTTTGGAGGCGGCATCATCAATGGGAACGAGCATCTCAATCCGGCGGTCGAGATTCCGCGGCATCCAGTCGGCGCTCGAGATGTACACTTCGTCCTCGCCGCCGTTCGCAAAGTGAAAGATACGGCTGTGCTCCAAAAATTGATCGACGATGCTGATCACTTTAATGTTTTCACTTAAATGCGCGACGCCCGGCCTCAAGCGGCAAATCCCGCGAATATTCAGTTCCACTTTCACGCCCGCTTTGGAAGCTTGATAGAGCGCTTCGATCAGATCCGTGTCGGCCAGGGAGTTCATTTTGGCGCGGATCAGGCCCGGGTGCTGGGGGGTACTCCGCAAGGCTTCGCGGCGGATCATGCGCAGAAGCCGGCGACGCAGGCCGAAAGGGGCCACCTCGATTTTCGACCAGGGGATGGGCTGGGAGTAGCCGGTGATCATGTTGAAGAACGCCGAGGCGTCGTTTGTCAAATCATCGTTGCTCGTGAAGTAGCCGATGTCTGAATAAACCGTCGCGGTGCGCTCGTTGTAATTGCCGGTCGCCAAATGCGCGTAGCGCTTAATCCCTTCGCTTTCGCGGCGGACAATCAAACACACTTTAGCATGCGTCTTCAAGCCCGCGATGCCGTACAAAACACTCGCCCCGGCCGTGGTCAGGCGCTTGGCCCATTCAATATTCGATTCTTCGTCAAAGCGAGCTTTAAGTTCAATTAATACCGTCACGCGTTTCCCGTTTTCCGCCGCTCTCTCCAGCGCCCGCACGACGGGGGAGTTTTGGTCGGTCCGGTAGAGCGTCTGCTTGATGGCCAGGACATCCGGATCGGCGGCGGCCGCTTCGACAAACTGAACCACGGCGTCGAACGATTCGTACGGGTGAAAAACGAGAACATTTTTTTCTTTCAGGAGCGTCCAGAGGTCCTTCGCGCGCTCAAAATCCGGCACCGCTCTCGGCTGCCACGCCGGGCGCTTCAGGTGATCAAAGCCGGTTTGAAAAGCGAGTTGGGAAATGGTCTTAAGATCAATCCAGGCCGGGTTGACCACGACGTCTTCCGGAGCGATCTCAAGTTTTTTCTTGAGATAAGTCGCCCAAGGGGCGTCCGCCGACACCTCCAGGCGCACAATCTCTCCGGTCCGCCGCTCGCGCAGGGCCTCCGTCATCACCCGCGCGAAGTCATCATCCTTTTCTTCGTCCAAGGAAAGCTCGGCTCCCCGGGTTAAGCGCATGACGCCTTTTTCCGCGACCTCGAAACCCGGAAAAAGATCCGATGCAAAAGCGCCGATGAGATCTTCCGCCAGGACGAAGGGATACCCCTTTTCCGTCGGCAAAAATACCATCCGCGAGAAAACCTTGGGGGGAATTTCGGCGACCGCGTACTTGGGAGGTCCTTTTCCGCCGGGTTCAAGAAGACCCGCCACAAAGTAGAGGCGCAGATTGGCTAAAACGGGAAGCGGACGGTCTTCCGCGATCGCGATGGGAGTAAGGACCGGCAGAATCTCCTTGCGGAAATAGCCGCTCAGGAATTCGAGCTGCTTCGGGCTGCAGGATTCCGGCAGCAACCGCATAAAACCGGCGGCTTCGAGCTCCGGTACCATGGTGCGCAGGAAATACTCGTTGCGTTTTTCCAGGAGCGAGAGCGCCCTCTCGCGCACCTCTCCCGTAGGGGAACGCGAGGCTTTGAGGCTGGCCATGCGGACCATGAAGAACTCGTCCATGTTCGAGCTGACAATGCCGATGAACTTCAGGCGCTCGAGCAGTGGATTAGAGGGATCCATGCCTTCCGCGAGCACGCGCACGTTAAATTCCAGAGCCGATATTTCGCGATCGATGAATTTTTCCATATTACACCTTCACGGCCGCCGGCCGCCCTTGTTTTAAGACAATCAGAAATCCGAGGACATCCGTGAACATATCACTCTTTTTCACGAGCGACTGTCGTTCCAGAGAAAGATCGCCGGCTTCTTCCGGCGCCCACAAGATGCAGGAGTCCCCGCTCCGCTCGAGCGTAAAATCGCGGCACTTTTGCTGGTGGCTGGCGTCCAAGGCCTCGGCGACGCGCAGGATCGCCGCCAGCTTCGACACGACGGCCCTCTCCGGGCGCGGGAGCGAGATATAAGGAATGTGGGTGTTCTTGGGGGCGGACCGGCGGTGGTAGCGCACGACATTGGCGACGACATCTTTATCAATTTTACGCAAGCCGAAGAGTTCGGCAGCCTCGATCAGGTAGAAGCCGTGCTTGTGGTGGTTGGAAGGGGAAATAAATGTGCCAATGTCATGAAGAATCCCTGCCACCTCGAGAAGTAGCCGCTCCCGTGAGCTCAGGCCGTGCGCGTCCTGAAGCAGGTCAAAGAGTTTGAGCGCCATGTGCGTGACGGCCGACGCGTGCGCCTCGTCGTATTTGTAGCGTTTGGCCAGGTTGCGCGCGGAATTGATCACCTGGC
This sequence comes from Elusimicrobiota bacterium, assembly GCA_041486625.1. Classification (GTDB taxonomy): domain Bacteria; phylum Elusimicrobiota; class Elusimicrobia; order 2-01-FULL-59-12; family 2-01-FULL-59-12; genus JANLWZ01. Next base: position 941 of record JBGPLV010000157.1, on the reverse strand, counting down.
GCGACAAATCCGTGCGCTTGTATCCGGAGACCAGTTGTGCCAGCTCCAGCAACAGGCCGTCCCGGATGCTCACCATCGGCACCAGAATGTTCTCGGTTTTGGTCTCGCTTAAAAAATTCGCGTAGATCAAAAGCGAGGCGTAGAGCGCCTCGGCGTCGGAGTACGGCATCCCGTATTTTTCGGAAAGCTCTTCCGCCGATATTTTCGACAGGGTCTTCAAGGCATCGGAAAACTCCTTCGGTGTGAGCGTGGCGAGCGTTTCGTCGGTTTTTTCGTAGAGCTGCCGGCAGACAAAGCGCATGGTGGCGCCCATCGCGATGAAGGTGTTGATCTCGGAGAGGTTGTACTCGCGGCTGAATTCCTCAGCCACCGTGTGAATCCGGCGCTTGAGCGTGCGCTGCAGCGCCGCCGGGTCGGTTTTCCCCGCCACCGACTGATCGGGCAGGCGCAAGGGGCCGATCAGAAGCGTGCGGGTGAGCGACACTTCTCCTTTGGCGGTCAGGATGATCTCGGTTGATCCTGTGCCGACCTCCATGATCAGACAGTTCTTCTTGTCAAAGTCGAAGCGGCCCTCGAGCGCGTTTTCCACCGCGATCAAGTCCAGGCGGTTTTCCTCCGCGCCCTCAATCACTTCGACGTCGATACCCGTGCGGACAAAAACCTGGTCCAGGAAATTGTCCCGGTTGGCCGCTTCGCGCACCGCGTTGGTGGCGATCGCCTGGACGCGCTTGACCCCGTAGCTTTCCAGAACGGACTCGAAGTTGTCGAGGATATCGATACTATCGCGGATGGAAGCGTGGCTGAGGCGGCCGGTGTTAAAGACGTCCTTGCCGAAGGCGATCGGTTTTTGGAGATTTTCAAGCACACGGATAGAAAGTTTCGGTCCGATCTCCGCGATCACCATGCGAATGGCGCTCGATCCGACCTCGATCACCGCGATC
>JBGPLV010000156.1:0-5056 GCA_041486625.1 Elusimicrobiota bacterium | reverse complement strand
TGGCCGGACCGGTGCTATTGCCGGTCCAGATTAAGAAATATTGCGTTCTCAGGTCTCCGCATGGAGATAAGAAATCACGCGAACAGTTTGAAATGCGCATCCATAAGCGGCTCATCGATATTTCAGAGCCCACGCCGAACACGGTGGAGGAGCTGATGAAGCTGGATCTTCCGGCGGGCGTCGATGTGGAGATTAAGTCGTCATGAGCGAACTCAAAGCCATCCTGGCTCAAAAAGTGGGGATGACACGGATTTATGATGCTCACGGCAAGGCCGTCCCTGTGACCGTTCTACAGGCCGGGCCATGTCCCGTCACGCAAGTGATGACACCGGAGAAACATGGCTACAGCGCTATCCAGGTGGCTTTTGGTCCCATACGCGAAAAGGCAGTCAACAAGCCGTACGCGGGTATTTTTAAGAAGGCCAATGTTCCTGCGGCTAAATGGCTTCGGGAATTTCGCACGGCCAAAGCCTCCTCTTTTCAGGTGGGCCAATCCTTAAAGGTTGATGCGTTTGCGGCGGGAGATTATGTGGATGTGTTCGGCACTTCCAAAGGAAAAGGTTTTGCAGGCGCGATGAAACGCTGGAACTTTCACGGCGGCCCCTCGACCCATGGTCAATCCGATCGAGCCCGCGCCCCCGGATCTTCCGGCTCCAACACGTATCCCGGCCGCGTATTTAAGGGAAAGAAGTTCCCCGGGCATTTGGGGACCGAACGCGTTACCGTCCAGCATATGGAAGTGGTGCAGGTGATGCCGGATAAGGACTTGATGTTGATTAAGGGGGCCGTTCCCGGAACCATCGAGAGCCTGATAACGGTTCAAGAAACGGTGAAACGGGTGAAAAAGAGAACCCTTCATGCGCCGACACCAGGCAAGAAGGAAAAGGCGAAGAAAGAAGCGCCTAAAGGCGGAGCCGCGCCGGCCGCTAAGGCCGCGGCGGCACCCGCGAAGGGTGGCAAGTGATGAGTTCCCTACAAGTGCCTTTTTATTCAGCCGCGGGCGAAACCAAAGGCCAGTTCGATTTACCGGAAGCGATTTTTTCTCCGAAGGGCTCTCGACGGGTTCTGCAGGAAGTGATCATCGGTTTGCAGGCCAATCAGCGCCGTGGGACGTCTTCAACCAAAACGCGAGGAGTCGTCTCCGGGGGAGGCCGCAAACCATGGAAGCAAAAAGGAACCGGGAACGCCCGCTCCGGATCTATCCGCTCTCCGCTCTGGCGCAAGGGCGGCATTATTTTTGGTCCGCTGCCACGCTCTTACCGCACAGAGCTTGACCAGGCCAAACGGCTGATCGCCCTTCAAACGGCGCTTTCAGAGAAGGCCAAGGCGTCCGAGCTCGGCGTGTTTGAAGCGATTACCTTCGAAGAACCCAAGACGCGGGAAGCTCAGAAACTCCTCGCGAAAGCCGGCATTTCGGGGAAAGCCCTGGTCGTCGTGGATAAGAAGGATGAGAAGCTGTGCCGGGCGTTCGGGAATATCAAAAGGATTCAGATACTCGACGCAGCGGAGGTCAATGCCTGGCAGCTGATGGCCGCTCCCAGGGTTTTATTCACCCAGGCGGCTCTGGCAGCGCTCGAGAAGCGCTGGCCAAAGGGATAACAATGAACTCCGCATTGACGATCATTCAAAGACCCCTGGTGACGGAACGCGCTACCCATTTGAAGGCCATCGCTAATCAGTATGTTTTCCGGGTGGCTTCTGGAGCTTCCAAGCGGGACATCAAATTGGCGGTTGAGCAGCTATTTAAGGTGCAGGTGCTTTCTGTGAACACGATGCGTGTGCATGGAAAATTTAGGCGTCTTGGCGCCGCGCGCGGCGCTTATCGTGCCGATTGGAAAAAAGCGATCGTGTCCCTCAAGCAGGGCCAGGAAATTCGTGTTGGAGAAGAAATGAAATGAAAAGTTTTAAGCCCTATACCCCCTCACGACGGTTTATCACCGTAGAAGACTTTTCTTCCTTGACGAAGAAGGATCCGGAGAAAAGCCTCACGCGCGGCATGCGCAAGAAGGCAGGGCGGAACAATTTTGGACTGCTTGTGGTGCGCCATCAGGGAGGCGGGCATAAACGCGCCTACCGCATGATCGATTTTAAGCGAAACAAATTCGGAATCCCCGGCAAAGTCGCGGCGCTCGAATACGATCCCAACCGCAGCGCACGCATCGCGCTCATTCATTATGGGGACGGCGAGAAGCGCTATATCCTGCAGCCGGAAGGCCTGAAGGTGGGCGACACGATTCAGGCGGGTCCCGAAGCCGATATCAAGGTGGGCAACGCGCTGCCGCTTGACCGGATCCCGGAAGGAACGACGCTGCACAATATCGAACTGATTCCAGGAACCGGCGGGAAGCTCGTTCGTTCCGCGGGGGCGTCCGCTCAGCTGATGGCCAAAGAGGGACGCTTTGCGCAAGTGCGGATGCCTTCCGGAGAAATTCGCCAATTTTACCGCGAGTGCATGGCGACCGTTGGCCAGGTCGGAAATATCGATCATGAAAACCGGGTCCTGGGCAACGCCGGCCGCAGCCGGCATCTTGGTATCCGGCCCGATGTTCGCGGAACCGCGATGAACGCCGTGGACCATCCGCATGGCGGAGGCCGCGGCCGGTCCAAAGGCAATAATCAGCCCCGGTCGCCGTGGAATCAGCCGGCCAAGGGCTACAAGACACGGTCAAAAAAGATTTGGGACTGGATGATCTTAAAGCACCGGTCCAAGCAAGTCGCCGCGGCGACCGCATAATTCGAGGAGCCCATGGGACGATCGACTAAAAAAGGCCCGTATGTTGACGCCAAGCTGCTGAAGAAAGTTCAGGCGCTGAATAAGAACCGCGAGAAGAAAGTGATCAAAACGTGGGCGCGGGCCTGCATGATCACGCCGGAGTTCGTGGGCCATACGTTTGCCGTTCATAACGGCCACAAATTTATCAATGTCTTTGTGTCGGAAGAAATGGTCGGACACCGCCTCGGTGAAATGTCGCCGACGCGCACGTTCAAAGGCCACGGCGCGGCGCACACTAAAGAAGCGGCCGCTCTCACGTAAGGATTTCGATTTTATGCAAGCCATCGCCAAAGCCCGCTATGTGCGGATCTCTCCACGAAAAGTGGATCAGATTCTGATGCTCGTCCGCGGAAAGTCGGTCGCCAGGGCGCTCGCGACTCTGCGCCTGGTCACCAAAAGCTCGCGGCCGCTGGTCGAAAAGATTTTGATCAGCGCCTTGGCGAACGCCGGCAAACAATCCAACGCCGAAGCGTGGTACGTCCATCAGGCGTGGGTGGGTTATGGCCCCACCATGAAACGCATGCGGGCACACGCGATGGGCCGCGGAGCCACGATCCGGCATCACAGCGCCCATGTGACGATTGTGCTCAGCGACCAGAAACCAGCGAGGAAAAACTAGTGGGACAAAAAATACATCCGGAAGGCCTGCGACTCGGCTACATCAAAGACTGGGATTCCCGGTGGTTCAATTTGCGGCAGATGCCCGAACTTTTGGAAGAGGATCGGAGCATTCGGCAGTATTTGAAAAAGAAACTGGATGGCGCGGCGGTCTCCAAGATCGGCATTGAACGTGCCGGCAAGCATCTTCGTGTCAATATTTTTACAGCTCGTCCTGGCATTGTCATCGGTAAAAAAGGCGCCGATATCGAAAACCTGCGCAAAGACATTGAAACCATGACGGACCGCAAAGCATTCGTGAACGTCATGGAAATCAAGCGTCCGGAACTGGACGCGCAGTTGGTGGCCGAAGGCGTGGCGATGCAGCTGATGAAACAAGTGGGGTTCCGCCGCGCGATGAAAAAAGCGATGGAACGAACGATGGCCGCCGGTGCGCTCGGCGTCAAAGTGAGGGTGTCGGGGCGTCTGGGGGGCGCGGAAATCGCGCGTGTCGAATGGATGAAGGAAGGCCGCGTTCCCCTGCAGACGTTCCGCGCCGACATCAACTATGGATTCACCGAAGCCCTGATTCCGATGGGAAAGATCGGCGTCAAAGTGTGGATTTTCAAGAAAGAGCTCTTTAAAAAGACCCGTGAGGATCTGATGGAAGAAGTGAAGCTGATTCCGAAAGAGGAGATCGAAGAGATCGCTCAAAAGGAAGTTCAGGCCCCCACGCCCGCGGCGGAAGCCGTTGAGCCGTCCACGGATGAAGAAGAAATTCTCCCTGAAGAAAAGAAGGGTCGCTAGCGATGCTGATGCCTAAACGCGTGAAATACCGAAAATCGCACCGCGGCCGCCTGAAGGGAAAAGCCAAAAGCGCGACGACCGTCGATTTTGGCCAATATGGATTGCAGGCCCTGGAGTCCCATTGGATCACCAGCCGCCAGATTGAAGCGTCGCGCGTTGCCATGACCCGTTTTATTAAAAAGGGCGGAAAACTGTGGATTCGCATCTTTCCGGACAAGCCGATTTCAAAAAAGCCGGCCGAAACCCGTATGGGAAAAGGGAAAGGCGCGCCGGAATTTTGGGTGGCGGTCGTCAAGCCCGGACGCATCCTTTTTGAGTTGGAGGGACTCCCCCCCGCGGAAGCTCTGGAAGCCATGACCTTGGCGTCTCATAAGCTGCCGATCAAAACCAAGTTTGTTGTGCGCGAGGAAAACTGATGGCCAAGAAAGCCGCTAAAGAATCGCTGCATGAGCTGTCGGTCTCCGAACTGGAAGCGCGTCTACGTGAATCTCAAGAAAAAAGCTTCAAGTTGAAATTCCAGCATGCGTCAAACCCGTTGAAGAATCCCATGGAAATCCGCACGGCGCGCCGTCAGATTGCAAAGATTCGGACCGTTTTACGTCAGAAAGAGAAAGTGGCCTAATGGAACAAAAAGTCGCTGAGCCGCCCACCCATTTACGCCAGGCCCGTAAAGTGCGGGAGGGAATCGTGGTCTCCGACAAGATGGACAAAACGCGCGTAGTCAAAGTGTCCTGGAATACCACACATTCGCGTTACCACAAGGTCCTCCGCCGGTCCAGCCGTTTTTACGCGCATGACGAGAAGAACGAAAGTCACACCGGAGACCGGGTCCAGATCATGGAAACAAAGCCTCTCTCAAGGCTCAAGAGATGGCGCGTC
>JBGPLV010000155.1:0-5106 GCA_041486625.1 Elusimicrobiota bacterium | reverse complement strand
GGACGACGATGCTATGACGCTGACCTGGCCGAATGGCGCTGATTTCGCTCCTGAGTTCTTGTACGACCTCGTGCGGAGTAAGGCGAAACGGGCTGCCTAAAACCACATAAGGTCGGCGAATTTTGGGATACAGTTTGGGTTACAGCACCGTCCTCTATACTCGCCGCCTGGGGCGGCTTATTGAGCCGGTGCAGTCCCGTCGATGAAGCTCGCCTTGGGCGAGCGATATAGAGGACGGGACAGTTGCGTTGGGAATAGCGGGTTATAGCGGGACAGGTTGGTTTGAATTAATGAACGCGCGAAAGATTGACTTCTCGACGGCAACAACGGGCAATAACAGGACACCTCTATTTCTTGTTTTCGTCGGGTGATGGGGGTTGTTCCGGCTTCCCAAGCTTGAGACGTGGGTTCGATTCCCATCACCCGCTCGTTTTTATGTTTATCGTTTACATCCTTCGTCACGCCATTAGTGGACAACTCTACATCGGTTCGTGCTCTGACTTAGAGAGGCGATTGAAGGAACATAAACGACACGGCAAAGAAGCCTACAAACTCGTTTACCAAGAATTTCGTCCAACGAAGAATGAATCGTTAAAGCGTGAGTTATATCTTAAGTCCGGCAACGGTCGGCGCGCCCTTAAGCATTTGCTTGCATGACGTGGGTTCGGGCGCCACACGACAGGCGCCCGCCTGACTGTAGTGTGTCGGAGGATTCCAGCGCCACACAACAGGCGCTGGCCCGACTGATGTGTGTCGGGCCCATCACCCGCTCCAAATTTTCTTAATGCCACCTTTCCGACGCTTTTTCTCCTCAATCATCCTCATTCATCTCCTATCGGTCCATCTATACGCCGTAGGGCCGATGCTGAAAAATGAGCCTGTTGTTCCGGCCGGCATGGATTTCATTCGGTCCATCGATGTCGATATGTTTTTGGAGAGAACCAATCAAAAAGGACTAGGCGCTCAATCGGGCCGAATCCGGCTGCGTTTTCGGGATCCCGACAACAAAGCCTATGTCGGAATGCTCGTCGGCGTGCATCATTTCAATCAGGATCTGCGGCTGGGTGACCCCGATAATGCGGACACCGCAGGCGTCATGTGCAACTGGGGAGGCGCGTTTGGCCTGGTGCGCGGCAAGCACCTCTGGGAACTTGACTTGATGGGTTCGAGCCTCAGTATGCGGTTGGGTTTTGCGCCCGCGATCGTGGGGGAACATCACCTAAGCGAACACGTTCTTTTTTATCACCGGACAGAACTCAACATTTTTACCGGGGATGCTATTCTGGATGCAGATCAAGGATTCGACTGGATGTGGACGTCTTGGGTGGGCGGGTCTATCGGCTATCGGTGGTTCACCTCTCAACATATGGACCGCAGCGGCCCGCACATCGGCCTGCGGTTTTACTTCGAAAGCCCTAAGATCCCGTTTATTTTTCCGTCATTGGGGTGAATCGTTTCGTCTTGGCCCAGGTGCGTTTTTCCTTCTTCACATATTCCTTGTAAAATGCGCCCGCCACCACCAAGGGCCACAGCTGGCAGTAAGTGAAGTACATCGTCATCGTAAAGAGAATGTTGGAGATCGAATCCTCACCGGGCTCGCGGGAGAGCATCAGGACGATTTCGGTCACAAAAAGAAGATAGGCCATGAGCCACACTTCGAGATACGGCCCCGGTACCGGAATGAAGATGAGGCCGAAGAGCCCCAAGACGAAGAGCAAGGCCGAACTCAAGATCGCGGCCACGAAAACATAATAGAGACAAAGAAAATAAAAAACCTCCATCGCCAGAGCCTTGTTCTTTGCCGTCTTGATTCCAGAAAAAAACTTACTCATTAAGTAAAAATTGCCGCGCGCCCACCGGGTTCTTTGACGGAACCAGACGGCCAGCGTCTCGGGCTCTTGCTCCCAGGTCACGGCATACGGAACGAACTTGATGCGGTAGCCGGCCTCCAGGATCCGCAGCGATAGTTCCGCGTCTTCGGTGAGCGCCTCCTCGTCCCATCTTCCCACTTCTTCAAGGACGTCTTTTCGCACGATAAAATTAGTGCCGGGAAGCGTGGCCACCTTGAGCAGTTTCCAGCGTCCCGCCTGGACGATCCACTGGAAGCTCAGTCCTTCAATATTGATAAACCGGGTCAGCCAGTTCCGGCGCCTGTTCAATGTACGGAATTTTCCCAGCACCGCTCCCAATTCCGGATAGAGGATAAACTGAGCCGCCAGATAGCGCAGGGACGAAGGTTGAGGCTGGTTATCCGCGTCATAAACGGCGATGAGGGGATGCCGGGTCAGCTTCAGACCGCGGTTTAAGACGGCGGCTTTCCCTCTCCCCCCTTCTCCGACGGGGATGTGTACCGGACGGATCGTCGGATGCGCCTTGGCCATGCGGTCAAGAATCGCCTGTGTCTCATCTGTCGAGCCGTCATTGAGGACAATGATCTCGAATTTCGAGGCGGGATAATTCGAAGCCAAGAGCGTCTTCAACGTTCGTGCGATCACCAGTCCTTCGTTATGCGCGGGGATCATGATCGAAATGGACGGCAGGTCGATCTCCGTCCGGTCAATTTGTTTCCGTTCCTGGGCGGATTCGCGGCTGTAAAGATATCCGGCGAAGGTGAGTACAAACTGGTACATGAGCATGAACCAGATGAGGAGAACACTGCTGATAAACAGAATGTCGATGGGAATTCCGGCGATCATAGCTGACGGATAAACCGGCGTATTCGGTGCGTACGCCGGTGAATCGTGATAAAGATAAAGAGAAACGCGAGGAGCCCGCTCGAACAGATCCCGAACAAAACGATCAAGGACGCCGTCACCAGGCTGATGAATTCGACGATAAAATTCGCAAAGGTCAAAGACACGACCTGCAGCCGGTGGTGGCCGGGAGGTGCCAGCACTGTGAATCCCAAATCTCCCTTCACGGACGGCAGGATCATCAGCCTGCCGTCGAGATAGGTGATGAGCGGCTTTTTGTTAAACATCATCGCGCACCGGTTCGGCGATTCATACTCTACTTCCAGGCCTAGAGACACTTTTCGGTTCCCGAGCAGTTCTCCCGAGATCGACAGGAGGTGGGTCTCAAGCTCCGAGGTATCGAACCACGGCCTCTGGATCCGCGAAAAGTTCAGGGCATGTTCCCCCTTCGGGATCCAGACGCTTCCTCTTTCGGCACTATACCAGGGTTGGCCGTCCAGCCGGAATTTCCGGCTGCCCGTGCCGACGTCAATCCGGATCGTCTGGGGTGTTTTGATGATCCAGTTGTCCCCCTCGCGACGGATATCGGTGTCGGCGGCCATGGCGTTGGGCATGATCTCCCAATCCTGTTCGTGAACGGTGGACTCGGCGTAAATGCAGACGCGGGCGGATTGGCTGGAGGCGGCGCGCCATAATTGAACAACCTCCACACCGGTCGGCTGGGCAGTGGCAAAACCTTTCTGATTGGACGGGTGCACGGAAAGGATATTAATGTCGATCATGAAGGGGTTGCGCAGCGGCAGCCGTTTATACCGTTCCCCGAGCTTCACATAGCGATCGGGGGCTTTGGCCCAGTCCTGTGACGGATCTTCCACCTGGAGCGTCGCGTTATGCTGATTGACCAGCGCCACGGTGCGGTTGACATCGATACCTAGATAATCCGCCAGTTCCGGGTGCTGCAGGGCGTCCAGCATCGTCACGACGATATCCCAGTGGGGGTAGTGCTTCGATTTCAGGCTCTGGAGAGCGTCCAGGAACGTTTTCATCAGCCGCGCGTTGACATCCCTTCGGTAGGCGTAGAATTGCTGCATCCCCTCTGGATGGTCCTCCCAACCATGCTCCGATTCCGGATTAAAAAGTTCGAGTGGATCAAAATGGTAAAGCGCCTGGAATTCGCGCCGCGCCGTGGCGTTGAACGGTGTGAAGTTGTCCGGGGCTTGAGGACCTTCGAGGGATTCAAATGTCAGCTCGCCCACATTGACGCCGTCCCAATCGTTCGGGCGCAAGAAGGTCTCCATGTCCTTGAGAACGGCCTTCAGGCACTGCGGGTCCTGAAGATTCATCAAAAAGCGCCAGTCGACGTGCGCATCCTTGAGCCGGGCCGTTTTCTCCCTCCACGGGGGGTGCCGTTCCCAGAAACGTTCACTCACCTCCGGCCATTCAAACCACGCATAGACGAGAATCCCGTTCTGATGCGCGACCTTCACGAGCCGGGCATAGTCGTAGGAATATTTGTCGTAGAAATGCCACGCGGCCACGTGCACGGCGCGGATACCGTAGCGGCGCCACATGCGCGCCAAGACTTCAATGCTGATGCTTTGCCGGTACCCGGGGTCAAAGTACACTTCCGCTCCCATGCGCTGCGCCATGGGCCGGACGCGCAGTTCGTCAAAAAGGATCTGAGGTAAATTCGGGAACCTCCCGTACCCCTGGCCGGTGAGGGAGTCAAAAAGCGGGGCGAAGTAGAGATAACGGCCCTGCCTCTGTGAGCGGCTGATCACAAGCGGCCTCTGCGAGTCACGATCGGAATAGTAAACGGACGCTTCATCGCGGCTAGGTTCGGCGATCCACGGCACGGAAGGCTTGTCCGGCCAGCGGGTCTCCTGGTTCACGAAGAGGTGGTCTTGCAGGACGCTGACCGGGGACGCGGGTCCAAGCCGGATGCCTAGTTCTTGGCTTAAGGGGCTTTCTCCGTCCGTAATGAGCGTGATGCCGCCGTTCAAGCCCGTGACGATGCGCTCGACCACCGGTTGGGGCAATAGCTTTGCCGTTGTCCAGGGGATGACCAGCATCGTGAACGGCCCCAGTTCCTCATCCAAGAGCCGCGCGTAGTCCGTTTTCTCCACATCAAAACCAAGGCTCGTGAAGGCCGATAGAAAGCTTGCTTGATCGATCGCGCCTTCCCCCGTCGCTTTCGAGTTCCACAAAATGATGGTTTTGACGGGGTTTCGAATTGTTCGAGTGGTGAGAACCGTCTCCAGTTTCCGGTGCAGGACCGAGATGTCCCCTTTGGCCAGCTGAATGAGGCGCTTCAGGATCCCCGGCGCCGGAACCTCCTGCCGCATCGCCACATAGGTCTGCCCCTCGGACAAATGGACGTCGCGCTTCACGAGCGCCTGGGGGAGGACTTCCT
>JBGPLV010000154.1:0-5121 GCA_041486625.1 Elusimicrobiota bacterium | reverse complement strand
TTTGCCGCTGCCCGATTCCCCCACCAGACCCACAGTTTCTCCCGGGTTGATAGTCAGCGAAAAATCACGCACCGCCGGAATCACCAGGCCTCGCCGGTAATATTCGACTGATAATTTTTCAATCTGCAACATGAAAACCTGTGCGCCTCACCCAGGCCTGACGGCCGCCCTCTCCCATCGGGAGAGGGACAGCGAAGCTCGGGGTGAGGCTTTTAAGTTCTCGGGTCCAATACATCCCTCAAACCTTCGCCCAATAAATTAAAGGACAGGACGGTTATCAAAATGGCCAGTGTCGGGAACAGCGAAAGCCACCAGGCGATGTGGAGGTAATCGCGGCCAATGGCCAGGATATTGCCCCAGGAAGGATCGGGCGGCTGAACACCCAAACCCAGAAACGAAAGAGCGGATTCGGTGAGGATCGCCCCTGCGACGCCCAGGGTCGCACTGACCAGGATCGGGGCAATCACATTGGGCAAAAGGTGAACGAAGAGGATTCTCGACGTGGAGATTCCTGCGGTCCGGGCGGCCTGAATGTATTCCCGTTCACGAATCGAGAGACATTCCCCCCGCACCAGTCGCGTCAGGCCCGGCCATGAGGTCAGCCCGATAATGACCATGACGTTATAGATGTTGGGGCCAAGAAACGCGAGCACGGCCAATATTAAGAAGATCGTCGGGATCGAAAGCATGATGTCGACAAGCCGCATGACGATTGTGTCAAGTTTCCCTCCTAAAAATCCCGCGCATAACCCGAGGCTCACGCCAATTAAAAGTTCAATTCCGACAGCCACAAAACCGACGGACAGCGACGTCCGCGTACCCAAGAGAAGCCTCGAAAAAACGTCACGACCCAGGTCGTCGGTTCCCATCCAATAAGCTTGGGAAGGGGTCTGAAGTCGCGCGATCAGATTTTGCGACAAAGGATCTTTCGGGCATAGCCAGGGGGCCAGGACAGCCAGAACGGCCAACACCACAATAACGGCAAACCCGATCATGGCCAGCCTGTTTTGTTTGAAGCGTTCGAGATAAATTCTTAACATCAGGCCTCACCCTCCGCTGCGCTGGTCCCTCTCCCGATGGGAGAGGGCACCGATAGGCTGGGTGAGGCGGCGCTCATCGGTATCGAATCCTCGGATCGACGTAAGCGTAAAGCAAATCCGCCAGAAAGTTGCCCATGACCGTCAATCCGCCGGAGATCACCGTGACCGCCATGATGAGGTTGTAGTCGCGTGTCATGATGGCTTCGTAGCCCAGTCGTCCCATCCCGGGATAGGCAAAGATGGTTTCGATAATAACGCCCCCGCCAATTAAATCCGGAAGCATGAGGCCGAAGAGCGTGACCATGGGGATCAAAGCGTTCCGCAACGCATGAACTCCATAAATCCTCCAATAGCCTAACCCCTCGGCCTCGGCGGCCCGGATAAAATCCTGATGGATGACCTCCAGCATGCTGGATCGCATATAACGCGAAAGACCGGCGAGAGAGGTGAGCCCTAATACGAGGGTCGGCAACAAAAGGTGCTTGGCGATGTCCCACCCTTTCGTCCACCAGGGAAGCGGCTGCCAGCTCATCGAAGAAAGTCCTGAAATAGGCAGCCAACCGAGCTTAAGCCCGAACATAATCATCGCGAGGAGCGCCACCGCGTACGTCGGCACGGAAAATCCGACAAAGACAAAGACTGTCGTGAGGCGATCAAAAAGAGAACGTGGTTTGATGGCCGCGAAGAAACCGATGGGGATCGCCAAAAGCAGCGCGAGACCGATGGAGAGGATATTCAGGAGAAGCGTGGCGGGGAGGCGCTCGCCGATTTTGCGAATGACGGGACGGTTATCCTTTAAGGAAATACCAAAATCGAAAAGCACGATCCGCTTCAGCCACCGTCCGTACTGCACGAGGATCGGCTGGTCCAGACCCAGATCCTTTTGAATGCGCGCTTTCACTTCCGGCGTCACACGCGGGTTTAAGTCGGCCATCTGATCGATCGGCCCGCCGGGCGCCAGCTGCATCAGAAAAAAACTGATGAGCGAAATTCCCAACAGGGTTGGAACCAGGTGCAATGTGCGTTTTAAAAGATAATTTCCCATTTTATTGTAGGGGCAGGCCTTGTGCCTGCCCGGGCGGACACGAGGCCCGCCCCTACGTTACGGTTGCATTTCAATCCTATACCTCTGTTCCCCTTTGGGCGCCCACCACTCCCTAAAATTCCAGGCCAGGCCCAGCGGCGCCACTTCCGGCCCGCGGAAACGCTTATGAATGGCCACCAGCTCATCCGGACAGTAGAGAAAGATATAAGGCAGATCTCCGGCGATCTGAGCGTGGACCTTATGGTAGAGCGCCTGCCGCTCTTTTAATTCAAACGTCTCGCGAGCCTCCACGAGCCAGCGGTCCACCTGCGGATTTTCATAACCGCAAAAATTGTACTGGCCCTCCTTTTGCTGCGAGGAGTGCCACATCATGTAGTTGTCGGGGTCGCGGCCAAGCTGCCAGCCCATCACGATGGCCTCAAAGTTTTTCTTGTCGATGTACTGATGAATAAAGGTCGACCATTCGATGATCCGCACGGTGACATCAATCCCAATTTTTTTGAGCTGCTGCTGAATCACCTCGGAACAGAGCTGGCGGACCTTGTTGCCCTGGTTGGTCATGAGCGTGAAGGAGAAAGGCTTCCCCCCTTTCATCAAGTGTCCGTTGGAATCGGGTTTCCACCCGCATTCCGCGAGAAGCGCTTTGGCCTTCACCGGGTCATAAGGCAAAGGCTCGACCGCCGTGTTGTACGCCCAGGAAGTCACCGGAAAAGGCCCGGTGATGGACTGGCCCAACCCCAGCACGATTCCGTTCACCATGCTCTGGCGATCGATCGCATAAGCCAACGCCCGCCGGATGCGTGAATCCTTAAAAAGATCGTTCTTCAAATTAAAGCCGAAATAAACATATTTGAATGATGGATAGCGAAAACGCTGATGATGCTCAAAGATCGCGTCGTAAGCCTTATACTGATCGGGGGTGAGCGTGATGGAATCAATCGACTGATTGCGCATCTCCAGAAATTGAACGGAAGAATCCGGGATGATACGGTACACATACCGCTGGATGTAGGGTTTCCCTTCGAAATAATCGGGGTTGGCTTCTAAAAGAATGTATTGGTCCGTTTTCCATTCCTTGAACCGGTAAGGTCCTGTGCCGATGGGCGCACGGTTGGCGGGATGCGTGTTAAAATCTCCATTGCCGTAGATGTGTTTCGGCACAATCCCCATTCCCCAGGACGCCAGCCCGGGCGCGAAGCGTTTCCTGTAGGTGACACGAACGGTGTAGGCATCCGGCGCCGTGACGGATGCCACGTCCTCGAAATCGCTTGAATAAGGGGTATGCACTTTGGGATCGCGAAGTTTTTCATAAGTGAAGAGAACATCGTCTGCGGTAAAAGACTGTCCATCATGCCAGCGTATCCCTTTTCTGAGATGAAAGGTGATGACCAAACCGCCTTTCGATATTTCCCAGGACTCGGCCAGGTCCCCAACGAGTTGAATATTCTTGTCGTACTTGACCAGGCCGTTAAAGACGAGCCCGGCGATATCGCCGGAAGCCGAATCGGACAGGAGAACCGGATTCAATAGACTGGCATCGCCGATGGAAGCATCCACATAGGCGTCGCCGTATTCTCCTTCTCCCGCTGTAAAGCGGGAGAAGGTTGGGATGAGGGCACAAACAACAATAAACCACCTTGCCCTCACCCTGCACCCTCTCCCACGTTCCGCGGGAGAGGGGATGTCGTGTTTATCCTTCATTTTGGAACGACCGTCACCGTGGCTCTGGGCTGCTCTCGGATTCTTCGCATGAGTTCATGAACATCCTTGAGAGTGACCGCATCGATCGTCCTCAAGAACTCATCCCCATAATTAGCGTCCCGGCCGAGGAATTCCCACCAGGCCGTGTACCACGCCTGCCGGCGGCGGCTTTGACGGTCCATCAAAAAAGCCCCTCGAATCATCGCTTTGGCTTGCCTGAGCTCATCGGTAGAGGGGCCGCGGTCGCCTAAATTCTTCAGCATTTCATCAAGCTTTTTAGAGGCCGTCTTGAGCTTCTCGGCGGGTAGTCCCAGATAGATGACCCATTGGCTGACATCGAGCCGCGTGGGATAAAACGAAGACACCTCATAGGCCAGCCCCAGGTTCTCCCGGAGTGTCACAAAAAGCCGCGAGCTCATCCCTCCGCCCATAAGAGCATTCAGAACCTTGAGCGGGATCTGGTTCGGGTCGCTGGCCCCCGGGACCTGCCAGCCCACCATCAGATAGGCCTGTTCAAACGGGGAACGCACATCGCGTGACAGCGATTTCCTCAGCAGGGGCACCTGAGGAGCTTGGAAGCGTCGGGTCAAGCCTCTTTCCGCCGGGCGCCATTTCCCGATGGTCCTCTGCAGTTGCGCAAGAATCGCCTTCCCTGGAAGCGGCGAGACGAGTGAAAGGATGCCCCGCTCAGGGCGAATTTTTTCGCGATGCCATTGTTGGAAATCGCGGCGTCTAAAATTCTTTACGGTTTCTTCACGACCTTCCAGAGGCCGGCCGTAGGGATGATCCCCATAAAGCGTTTTGTTCAAAGAATCATACGCGAGATTAAAAATCGCGTCGCGGCGGCTCGCCAGATCGGCCAGGACGTGGGATTTTTCCTTCACGATCTCGTCTTCCGGAAAGGAAGGTTCATGAAGCACTTCCGCCGTGACGCTTAATGCCCTGTCTATCTCGGAGGCCGGGACGACAAAACCCATCTCGGCATAATCCTGGTGCGCTTGGGTGCCGATCGAAGCCCCCACCGATTCCATCACGCGCGCGATCTGCCGAGCATTCCGTTTGCGGGTCCCTTGCATTAGGAGATCGATCGTCATGCTGCAAAGGCCCGCTTCGGTGCGCCGCTCCTGTCGGCTTCCCGCCCCAAACAGGAGGGTCGCCGACGCCAGCGGAAAACCGGCGTCCCGGCGATAGAGCACGGTCATGCCATTAGAGAGCGTCCAACGGCCGGGGGGGGGGGAGTCAAACATAAAAATGTTGGGAAGTGTTAGTTTTTGGTGGCAGTGCCCCCCCGGCACCGGTGGAACCCCCCCCCGGCAAAAAGCGGGTTTAAGTATT
>JBGPLV010000153.1:0-5176 GCA_041486625.1 Elusimicrobiota bacterium | reverse complement strand
GAAGATAAACGACGCGTGGCGGAGGCTCTAAAGGCCCATTTGGAAAAACGGATCCCTTACGAGGTCGAATACCGGCTGAGCATAAAAAGCGGAGAGTACCGCTGGTTCAGCGCACGCGGGGCGGCCGTTTGGAACGCGCAGGGGCAGCCGATCCGAATAGCGGGCACTCTTCGGGACATCACGGATCGCAAACGCATGGAACAAGCGCTATTCCAGTCAGAAAAAATAACGGCCGTGGGGCAGCTTGCGGCCGGCCTCGCTCATGAGCTGAATAACCCTTTGCATACTATTCTCGGCTACGCCCAAGGATTGCTACAGCAAGCGCTGCCAACAGAGGCCTCGGTGGTGCCCCTTCGGTTTATAGAAAAGGAAGCGCGCCGCTGCCAGATGCTCGTCCAGAACCTGTTGACGTTCGCCCGCCATCGCGCAAGAGGGTTTGCGTCGGAAAATCTAAATGAGCTCGTTGAGGAGGTGCTATCCTTAATTGAAGCTCAAGCAAAAGTGAAAAATATCGTTCTCGTGCGTGACCTTACCCCGAGCCTTCCCCATATTAATGTCGACAGAGATCAGATTCAACAAATGCTTCTCAATTTATGTACCAACGGTTTGGACACGATGCCTCACGGGGGAACGCTCACGGTGCGGATCGACCAAGGGCGAACCTCGATGGACGCAGAAAAGGATGTTATCCGGCTTGAGGTGGCGGACACGGGCGAGGGAATCCCCGAGGAACTCCGCAACCGTATCTTTGAACCCTTCTTCACGACCAAAGAGGTGGGCAAAGGGACCGGGTTGGGCTTGAGCTTGGTTTACGAAATCGTCAAAAATCACCAGGGCAAAATCGCCGTTTTAAGCGAAGTCGGAAAGGGGAGTCATTTCCAGGTGTATCTACCTTTATGAATGACCTCGAAAACCAAAATACTGACGTTTTAAAAATCCTTCTGATTGAGGATAATCCCATGGATGTCGCGCTCATCCAGGAAATGCTCAAGCAGGCGCAAGCCAAGGATCCTGATGATGTGATCTACGATTTCCGACATGCAGGAAGTCTCGCTGTCGCGGAACCTTACTGGAAAGGCCCGATTGACTTGGTGTTATTGGATCTGTCGCTGCCGGATACTCAAGGGCTGGCCACATTCATGCGGGCCCAGGCTCTGGCTGGTCAAGCACCGATCGTGGTGCTCACTGGAATGAGCGATGATCATTTAGCTCTGGAGGCCGTTCGAAACGGCGCCCAGGATTATTTGGTCAAGTGGCAGATGGGTTCCCG
The DNA here is from genome assembly GCA_041486625.1 of Elusimicrobiota bacterium. Taxonomy (GTDB): domain Bacteria; phylum Elusimicrobiota; class Elusimicrobia; order 2-01-FULL-59-12; family 2-01-FULL-59-12; genus JANLWZ01. Next base: position 3,906 of record JBGPLV010000153.1, on the reverse strand, counting down.
GACGCTTTCGAAAGTTCTGCGATACGCCATCGAGCGCAAAAAAGCCGAGAAAAACAGATTTGTCACCTAACCTTTGAAGACGCGGGGCCTTCAATGTTGTTTCCATCCCGCCGGGAGGAAACGGACCGGGCGCGAAATGGTAGCCGGATGGAAAAAGTCGTTCCTTGACCCAATTCACTGGTGACGTCCATATGAGCATCATGTTCCCGTACAACCTCACGAACGAGGCTCAAACCGAGACCTGTCCCTTTCCCCAGCTCTTTGGTCGTGAAGAATGGCTCAAAAATGCGGTCCCGGATTTCCGGCGAGATTCCAACGCCTGTGTCTTTCACTCGAATTTCGACACCGGATACCTCTTTGGAGACGGCGACGATCCTTACGCTGATCGTGAGTTGTCCTCCCTTGGGCATCGCGTCCAAGGCATTGGTGCATAGATTAATCATCAGTTGCTGAATCCTATGGCGATCAAGTGAAAGCATGGGAAGGTTTTCTGAATAATCACGAATGAGGTCGACATGCCGAATGCGGGATTGAGCCTCCACCAGAGATAAAGCGCCTTCCAGGACTTGGGTCACATCTTCCATGACTTTTCCGGGCCTGGGAAGACGCGAGAAGCTCAACAGGTCTTGCACCAAACGCTTGCAGCGAAGTGCTTCGCGTTCCATGTTGTTGAGAGGGTCTTGCAGAGTTTGGTCACCGCTATATTGATGCCGGAGACTCTGAGCGTATCCCAAGATGACGCTTAAGGGATTGTTCAATTCATGGGCCACGCCTGCCGCCAACTGGCCGATCGCCGTAAGCCGCATGCAAGACGCCACATTATCGGCGATGCGCTGGCGTTCGTCTTCCAGTCTCTTGAGCTCCTCTTTCATCTTTCCGGGCCTCGCCATGCTTTCTCCTGAGAACGGTTGTTTATATTTACTAAACTTTGTTCAATATATATGTACAACAAAATATCGAATTTGATGAGCATGACACAAGGAAACAAAATGTTAACCAGAAGCTTTGCTTAATGCGCCAACGCATTCTTGTCGTGGATGACGAACCGTCCATTCGAAGCCTATTGAGCCGGATTCTTGACCGAGAAGGCTATGAGGTCCTCCTGGCTACGAGCGGTCGCGAAGCCCTGGAAGTCGCCGCCAAAGAAAAGCCGGATCTGGTCATCCTGGACCTCAATCTCCCTGATATCTACGGGGAAGATGTGTGCCGCCGGATCCGCGAAAATCCTTCGATCGAGAAGGTCCCCGTCCTCATCCTGACAGGGAAAACCACGCAGGGGCTTTCGGCGCGTTGCTTAAACGGCGGCGCGGATGATTACCTTCCGAAACCTTTCGATATCGAAGATATTTTGGCGCACCTTCGCGCGCTCCTGCGCCGCACGCATGGCCTGGTCTCAGGCCAGGAGACCATCTCTCAAGGCCGCATGACCATTCGCGTCGCCGAACGCATGGTGCTCTGGAAGGAGCAGCGGCTCGCGACACTGGCCCCCAAAGAATTCGAATTGCTCCGTCATCTTGTTTTTAACGCTCCGAAAGTGTTGGATAAGAATACGCTGGCCCTGAAGGTATGGGGAGCTCCCATCGATCAACTTCATGAGCGAACCATCGATGTCCATATCCGCCGCATCCGCAAGAAATTGGGGCCCACGGCTGCCGCCTGCTTGAAAACGGTTCCGTCCGTGGGTTTTCAATGGCTGGATTCCGCCATATCGCCCGTTTTAGCGTCGTCCTCTTCCCGTTAACCTTTCGTTCACCTTCTGTTTGCATCATGTTTCCTTGCGTCACTGCTTGGCTGCTCCTATAGAAGAGTGGCCCAGCAATGAGCACAGAACTTCTATCCCGTCGTATTGACGAAGGAGACGCTCCCCGCGCGACGCGCATCCTCGTTGTCGATGACGAACCCACCGTCGTCCAGATCATTTCCCGCTTTCTAGGCCGGGAAGGGTATCACGCGGATTGTGCGGTCAACGGAGAGGAGGCGCTCGCAAAGATCCGCGAGCAAATGCCGGACGTGCTGCTCTTGGACGTTAAGATGCCTGTCTTGGACGGATTGTCGGTTTGCCGCGCCATGCGGGCGGATTTCCGCACACGCGGGCTCCCCATTATCTTGCTCACGGGCAATGGAGGGCTTGAAGACCGCCTGCAGGGATACAAGACCGGAGCGGATGATTTTCTTACGAAACCATTTAATCTTGACGAACTGAAGATCCGCGTCGAAGGGGCCCTGCAACGCCGGCACTGGGATCAGGGGACCCATCCCTTGACCCACCTCACCGGAAGTCCGGGTATTGAAGAGGAAGTTCGCCGCCGACTGGGCCTCGGCGAACCTTTCGCCTTTGCCTACATCGACATCGATCACTTTAAGGCTTTCAACGACGTCTACGGCTATGAAGCCGGCGATCGCGTAATAAAGGAAGTGGCGGATTCGATGATCCAATCGGCTATCGAATCCCATACCCGAAAAGGCTTCCCGGGTCATATCGGCGGCGACGATTTTGTACTGATTGCACCCATTGAGGACATGAAAGAAATTCTCCCCGAAATCACGGAACGGTTTGACGCGCAGCGCCTGGCCCATTATCGACCGGAAGACCGCGAGAGAGGAACCACCCGCTGCAAAAATCGACGAGGCCAGGAGCAACAGTTTCCGCTCATCAGCCTATCCATCGCCGTGGTTTCCACCCAGACGCGCCAAATTACACACTACGCCAGGCTGGTAGAAATCGCAAGCGAACTCAAGCGCTATATCAAATCGCTCGACCACCATGGCCAAAGCCTTTGTTTATGGGATCGACGAACAGATGTTCCCTATGCAGGATAAGCTCCATGAATGATCCCCAAAAGAAGATCCCGATCCTTCTCTTCGTCATCAGTCAGGTCCATCTGGCGATGGCGGATACCAACGATGCACTCCAGTTTTTTGAGCAGGAAGCGGAGGTTGTTCATGCGGCAACAAAACATGCACAGCCGGCTTTCCAGGCGCCGGCCAGCGCCACCGTGATCACGGCTCAGGACATCGAAGCCTACAGTTACAGGACGGTGGCGGAGGCCCTACAAAGCGTGCCGGGAATCTATTTCACCGATGACCGTAATTACACCCGCCTCTGGATCCGAGGGTTCGGTCGCCCAGGGGATTACAATTCGCGCGTTCTACTTTTAATCAACGGGCATCGCATGAACGAAAACGTCTATGGGGGACTTTACATCGGGCAGGAATTTTCGTTAGACATTCACGCGATCCGTCAAATCGAGGTGATCAAAGGTCCGGGCTCGGCGCTCTATGGCAACAACGCATTCTTTGCCGTCATCAACATTCTCACCAAAACACCGGATCAGGCTCCTGTGGCGCAGGCTAATGTGGAAGGCGGTAGTTATGGAACATCGAAAGGATTTGAGAGCTTGGCTAAAAAGACGACGGGGTCTGATGGCCTTTACGCGGCGGGCGCCTACCGGCACATGCACGGGCAGGATCTCTCCTATCGTCAGTTTAACGGGATCAACAACGGCGTGGCCGTGAACGCGGATGGAGAAGAGCATTACAACTTGTTCGCCAGCTTAGCGGCCTCCGGATTCTCCGTCCAGGGAAATTACGGCAGTCGCACCAAGCATGTTCCGACAGCCTCCTTCGCGACGGTCTTTAATGATCCTGGCGAGCAGACGACCGACCAACGCGGGTTTATCGAGCTCAAAATGGATCGGCCCGTTGCCCCAAGCGTCCAACTGACCGGCCGGGTCTATTATGACCAATACTATTACCACGGCTATTACCCCATGGCGAACGCGACCCCACCGCCGGATGTCGTGGAAAACCGTGACTATGGCCGCGGAACTTGGTACGGCGAAGAAACGATGCTGCGAATCGCCCCAGCAGAACAATCGCATGCCTTAACCTTCGGACAAGACTACG
>JBGPLV010000152.1:0-5236 GCA_041486625.1 Elusimicrobiota bacterium | reverse complement strand
GCGGCGTAGAGGCTCCCGATCAGAGCCCCGACGGAGTTCCCCGCAATCACCCCTACCGGCACATCCTCTTCTTCAAGGGCTTTGAGCACGCCAATATGCGCGAGCCCGCGCGCGCCCCCGCCGCCCAGCGCAATCCCTACTTTGATATCGTCCTTGGGGACGAGAGCGCGGTACCGGCTCCAGAGAGTGTCGAGAAGAAAAGCATCCTCGGAAGCCACGGGACTTGTGGCAGCGAACACCTCACGACGAAGGCAAAAGGCAAAGAGCAAAAGGCAAAGCACCAGTGCCGTCACCCCCGAGTGCCCCTGTCGGGGGTCTATCATGATGGATTCCCCGCCAGAGACCGCGGGGAATGACGTTATTTTTGCCATTTGCCCTGCCTTGGTTCTCATCGTTCCTCGTTGAGCGGCTTGCCGACCGCCCGTTCCAACGACGCCAAAGCGGAGAGGTGCCCATGAACCGCCTCGAGGAACCGGATCCGCGCTTCCATCACGATGCGTTCCGCTTCTAGACGCTCCGCGGTGCGCGATTTTTCATGATTCAGCGCGGTGAGAATCGATTCCAGCCGCCTCAGAGACTCCTGCCGGGGAGCCAATTCACCTTGCCAGAACTGGTATTTGTCGTAGGCCTGGCGCACCTGCAGCTGAATCTGATCCGCCACCTCCGCGTGCTTAAGCGTCGCCTGGCGGTATAGCGCCCGACGCTCGCGAACCTTCGCCCAGCCGAAAACGATGTCCGAAATCGACAGGGGCAGATTTACGTTCAGCGTACCTGCCCAATTAGCCGTCGGAAGGTCCAGATCGTTACCAGAGCGTTCGTAGCTCGCGCCAAAGCCCACGGTCGGCCTGCGCTCGGCGAGCGACAGCCCGACACCAAGCGCATCCAGTTCTTGTTGGAACTCGGTCTGCCGCAGCTCGGAACGGTACTGGGTCGACCACGCCAAAAGCTTCGGCAGATCCAGGCCGATCGGGTGCGTTTCAAGACCCCCCTTTAGAACGACCGTGGTGTCCAGTTCCAAATTCAGGGTTTGTAAATAGGTACGCTGGGACTCCTGTTCTGACTGGGCCGCCTCCGCCGCCCGGGTCCGGATGAGCGCGAGTTCGCTCTCAAAACGCAGTTGTTCCGTCAGGCTTCCGGCGCCGCGCGTAGACACCGCATCATTTTTCTTGAGCAGGTCCGCCAGGTAGCGCTTCTTTTGCTGCGCGAATAAAAGATCGTAATAGGCCTCCTTGGCGCTTGCCGCCACCTGGGTCTGGAGCGCTTCGTTAGCGTTCTTCGCGCGCTCATAGGAAATGCGCGCCTGCCGCCAGAGGTTCTCAGAGCGCCCGCCTTCATAGACCGATTGGTAAATGCTGGCGCGCCCGGTGTAGAAGTTTTGGCGCGGGCTGGACGGAATGAGCGTGGGACCCAGCACCGGCTCGAGCATCATCGGCGTGTCGCCCTGGACGCGAAACTTGCTCCAGTTGGCGTTCAAGTCGAGGCGCGGGAAGAAGAGTGACTCCACCTCGCGCACACGTTGCAGGGCGATGTTGACATCTTCGCGAGAGCTCAAAAGCGCCTGGGAGTTATTGAGGGCTAGCCGGACGCTTTCGTCCAGCGTCAGCGTGCGGTCGGGGAGCGCTTCGGTCTGGGCGAATGCCCAAGACACGTGCAAAAGCGCCAACATTATGACGAAAAGAAAAGCGTTTCTTCGCATATTTCATTGTTACCGGATCAGCTTCTTGAGCCGGGCAAGCTGCTCCCGCACCCGCCGGGGAGAGGTCCCTCCGAAGGAATCCTTGACGTGCACCACCTGATCGACAGAAAGCACACGCAGGGCGCCGGAGTCAAAATGCGTGTCGAAGCGTCGGAGCTCTTCCAGCGTGAGCTCATCCAGGCGAATGCGCTGCCCCTCGCAGTAGGCCACGATGCGCTTTACGACACCGTGCGCCGTCCGAAAAGGAATGCCTTTTTCCGTAAGGTAATCCGCGAGTTCGGTCGCGGCCAAAAATCCCCGGTCGCAGAGCGCGCGCATGCGGTCCGCGCGCACCACCATCGTCGCGATCATCGGGCCCGCAACGGCGAGGCACCCCTGCAGCGTATCGACCGTATCAAAGAATGGGGGCTTATCCTCCTGCAGATCCCGGTTATAGGACAGCGGCAACCCCTTTAAGATCGTCAAAAGCGCGATCAGATTGCCGTAGATCCGGCCGCTTTCACCGCGGATGATCTCTGCGACGTCGGGATTGCGCTTCTGCGGCATGATCGAGGAGCCCGAGGTGAATTCGTTCTGCAGCCGGATCATGTTGAACTCACTCGAAGACCAAAGGATGAGTTCCTCCGCCAGGCGCGAGAGATGCGTCATGACGAGCGCCGCCGCCGAGATGAACTCCACTAGAAAGTCCCGGTCCGAAACAGTATCGATGGAATTCGGGGTGACGCGGCTGAACCCCAGGAGCTTTGCGACATAAGTCCGGTCGATCGGAAAAGAGGTCCCCGCGAGCGCCGCGCTCCCCAAGGGCATTTCATCCGCCCTTTTCCAGGCATCCGCGAAGCGACCTTTATCGCGCTCGAGCATCCACGCATAGGCGAGAATGTGGTGGGCGAAAAGAATGGGTTGCGCGTGCTGCATATGCGTGAAGCCGGGCATCACCACGTCCATATTTTTTTCGGCGATGAAGACGATGGCTTTTTGAAGCCTTATAATCTCGCGTGTGATGAGTTCGATCTGGTCGCGCAGGTAGAGTTTGAGATCGAGCGCGATCTGGTCGTTGCGGCTTCGGGCCGTGTGAAGTTTCCCTCCGACCGGACCGATGCGGCGGATGAGTTCGCGTTCGATGGCGAAATGAATATCCTCTTCTTGCGGCAGGCGCTTGCCCCGGCCAAGGCCACTCAGTATCGCTTCCAGCCCCTTGATGATGCGCTTGGCGTCACGCGAGGGGATGATGCGGCATTTGGCCAGCATGCGAGCATGGGCGATCGACCCCTGGACGTCATAGGGCGCGAGGCGAATATCGTATGAGAGCGAGGCGATGAAGGCCTGTGGATTCATTTTGTCCCCTGAAGCAGAGCCCGTACCTTAATGGGCAGTCCGTACAAATTAATAAACCCTTCAGCGTCCCGCTGATTGTAGACAGCGTCGGCTCCAAAGGTGGCCAGATCCTCCCAGTAAAGGGAGTGCGGCGACGTTCGACCATCGATGATGACGTTCCCCTTGTACAGCTTGAGCCGCACCGATCCGGTTACCTTGCGCTGGGTATGCGTCACAAAGGAAGTGATGGCTTCGCGTAGCGGTGTAAACCAGAGTCCGTTGTAGATCATCTCCGCCATCTTAGGCGCGAGGACGAATTTTGCATGCAGGGTATCCCGGTCGAGCACGAGAGACTCGAGCTCCCGGTGCGCCGCATAAAGAAGGGTGGCGCCCGGCGCTTCATACACGCCGCGGGATTTCATGCCGACGAGGCGATTTTCCACCAGATCAACCCGGCCAATCCCGTGCTTGCCGCCAAGCGCGTTCAACGTTTCCACCAGCTTCACCGGATCCATCTTTTTTCCGTTGATGGCCACCGGACACCCTTTGACGAAATCTATCGTGATGACAGCCGCCTTCGCGGGCGCCTTCTCAGGCGACCGGGTAAGGACAAACATATCCTCTTTGGGCGGGTTGTCCGGATTTTCCAGGATTCCCCCCTCAAAGCTCATGTGCCAGAGGTTGCGGTCCGAGGAGTAGGGCTTCGCTTTAGTGACAGGCACCGGTATCTGGTGGCGCTGGGCGTAATCGATTTCGTCTTCGCGTGATTTCAGGTCCCACTCCCGCCAGGGGGCGATCACCTTTACATGTGGCATGAGCGCCTTAAAAGCCAGCTCAAAGCGGACTTGATCGTTGCCCTTGCCCGTCGCCCCATGGCAGACGGCGTCGGCGCCCTCCTTTTTGGCAATCTCAATCACCTTTTGGGCGATGATCGGCCGGGCGATAGAGGTCCCGAGAAGGTACTTTCCCTCATAGACGGCCTGGGACTGCAGGGTCGGCCAGAGGTAATCGGTGACGAACTCCTTGCGAGCATCGATGAGGTAGGCCTTGGTGGCCCCTGTCCGGAGTGCGCGCTCTTTTAAGCCCTTTGTCTCCGACGCTTGCCCGACATCGACGGCACAGGCGATGACTTCGCAGTGGTATTTCTCCTTCACCCACCGCAAAATGACCGATGTATCCAGACCGCCGGAGTAGGCGACAACAACCTTTTTAACGTTCATAAATGATGAGGCTCCGCTCTGTTTGAAGTTGGGGAGGTAGGATTATAATTTATATGGATTTATCGAGTCAAAACCGTTATCCGGCCTGCGCGTGCTCAAAGACATGGCGGAGGGTCTTGATGGCAAATCTTCTTTCGGAGTCTGAGAGCGCAAGCGGCGGCAAAAAGCGCAGGACCACCTGTTGTGTGCAATTGATGAGAAGGCCTTTCTTTCGGCAGGCTTCCACAAAGGGCGCTCCGGGAACGGTAAGTTCCATACCGATCATAAGGCCCACACCCCGCAGTTCTCGGACGAAGGGGTAGCGAGCCAGTGGTTCGAGGCCTTTCAAAATAGCATCCTCCTGTTGTTTTACATTCTTCAACATCTGAGGAGAAAGCATCTTCAAAACGGCCAGCGCGGCCATGGAGCAGACGGGATTCCCCCCAAAGGTCGTCCCATGATCTCCAGGGCCAAGGACCGTCGCCACCTTATCGCTTCCCAACATGGCCCCGATAGGCATGCCTCCGCCCAACCCCTTGGCCAAGGTCAGCACATCAGGAACAACGCCATAGGTTTCGTAGCTAAAAAGATCCCCGGTTCGTCCTAGACTGCACTGGACCCCGTCAAACATAAGAAGCAGTCCGCGCCGGTCCGCGAGCGCGCGTAATTCAATAAGAAAAGCCCGCGAACAGGGCCGGACACCACCCTCGCCCTGAATCGGTTCGATCAAAATGGCCGCCGTCCGCGGCGTGATCAGCCGCTCGACGGAATCAATCTGGTTAAACTTTGCGACGGGAAATCCCGGCGGAAGAGGCCCAAACCCTTCATGAAACTTCGGCTGCGCGGTGGCGGCCAAAGCGCCCAGGGTCCTTCCGTGGAAGGAGTTCTCAAAAACGATGATTTCATAGCGGCCATCTTTCGATCCGAATTTACGCGCGAGCTTAATAGCCGCTTCGTTCGCTTCAGACCCGGAGTTGCAGAGGAAGACTTTTTTCGCGAACGATCGCTGGCACAACTCCCGTGCCAG
>JBGPLV010000151.1:0-5247 GCA_041486625.1 Elusimicrobiota bacterium | reverse complement strand
TCCAGTGGCCGTAAGCGTATAAGTGGTGGTGACGGCGGGGCTAACTGTTTTGTTGCCGTTTGTTCCCACCGAGCCGATCCCTTGATCGATTGAAACCGAGGTCGCATTCTGCGTGGTCCAGGTCAAGACAGAGGAGCCGCCCAGCGAAATGGAAGTCGGGTTGGCGGTGAACGTGATCGTAGGCGGAGGTGTGCAGCCTGTGAACGTATAGCTTTGTGAGCTGGTCGTGCTGGAGGTCATTCCAGTCTTGACCGCGATGGCTCGAACCGTCGTCTGAGTGTTCAAAACGAATGATCCTGTATATAAAAGGGCAGCGGGATTTTGAGCGGGATCGGGGTTCAATCCATCCCGCGTGTAATAAATAGCTGCGCCCGTGGTCCCATCAATGATCGAGACGGTTACTGAAGTGGTGTAACAGCCGCTGTTGGGGAATATGATGGGCTGGTCCACCTGACCCGGCGGAGGCTCCACGAATACCGTCTGTGATGAGAAATAGATCTGGGCGCCGCCGTGGGTGTTGGAAGCCCCCGCGCCGAATTGAACCGCCCCCAAAATGACAGCGTTACCTTTCGCGTCATACCCGTTGGTCGTGTAGATGTACCCTTGGAAAGCGACATTCGTCAGTGTGACTGGGGAATTGGAAGAATGAAAGCCGGAATCTCCCGGGTATTCATTGGACGCCGCCGTATCGGGCCCCCCCGCCAGCGTACCCACCTGATATTGTTTCCACGCATCGGTGGGAGGCAACGTTGTAATCGTTCCCGCTCCGCCCGTAAACTTCACTGAACCCAATGTCACTAGAACACCGCAAAAATACGATTGACCGCCCAACGAGGGGCTCCCGTCAAAGAACCAAACCTTTGGAACGCCGTTCACGGTGCAGACGGGGTCATTGATGCCGCTCAAGTTTGGCGGGTTGAGGCACGGCTGGCCGCCGCAGCTGTTTCCTTCCAATTGCGCGAGCTGCCGGTAATCAGAAAAATTGATGTGCGGATAATCCGGCGCGGGACTCAGGCCGCAGAAAGTTTCGATGTTATCGGGTGAGTCGGTTATGCAGTATTGCTTGTTGCCGGCACTTCCTCCCGTGGCGGTAATGGTGCCGCCCGCGAATTTTTGCGGATAATGGACATCGGACGCGCCTTGCAAACTCATATCGCCCTGCGAAACGATCGGACCCCATTCGAAGTCCGAATTCCCACCAATGTTAACGGTGGGCGCGTTCAATGCGGCCGTCGCGATCCCCGTATCGGCTGCCGCGCTACGGATTAAAAAGCTTGCGAATATTCCAAGGACTACCGTTTGAAAAATCGATCGTTTCATTGTTTTTTCTCCGTTGGCGACGGAGTCTTAAGATTAGCCCGCGCCGTGGACACGTCACCCAAGTTCAAGAGGGATTCCAGCTCCTGCTGCTCGGTCTTGTCATCCTGCATGGATTTTCTGTGACCGAGCTCCGCGAAATTCACTTGCCCTGAACGCTTGGCGATGTTCTCTTGCTTCTCGTAACCCACCATCGCCGTTTTGATCAACTTATGAAACGGCCGGTAGGTCGGCAGCATGCGGATGAGGCTGTCTAAGAGCATCGTCGCTTCGCCGTAGCGTTCCTGCGCCATGGCGACCTTCGCCTGGTGAAGCATGCGCCGCATCTCGGGTGTCAGTGTGGGACGGATCGTGCCGAATTTCATCGATAATTCATAGCGGTGCGTCATCCCCAGGTCCCCATAGGGACTAAACGCGTAATTAAAGGCTAAATCCTTGATCTTCAAACCCAACCCGGCGCGTACTCCGCTGCTCTCCGTGTGCGATCCGGCATAGCCGGCCCGCAAAGCGATATAAGGAAGCGCCCAATATTCCGCGCCCGCATAGACGCTGCCATCCGTGTCCCGTTCCTTTCCATAATCGAGTGACAGATTTAATTTTTGGTTCATCATCTGCACCGCGGCTAATCCCACGCGCCATTCGCGCGGGAAGGGGTCCGTTTGATCGATGTATTTCAAGCCTGATCCCAAATTCCGGACCGTGGCGGCGGCCCTTAAAGTGCCCCCTTGGACCTCTTTCGGGTAGATTAAGGTGGCGCCCAAATCGGCGGCAAATCCAGTGGCCTTCACGTCCGCAAGCTGCCCCTGAACACCCTTTAAGTTAAAGCCAGCGGACCAAAGATCGCCCAACAAGCCTCCACCTAGGGTGGCCACACCGCTGTAGGCGTTGACGCTTCCTGCAGGGTTTCCTTTGCTGTCAAATCCATCGATATTTCCATAGGAAAGATACGAGAGGCTAGTGCCAATTCCGCCGTTTTCCAGAGGGACGGCTACGGAGGCGTTGTTATATGTCAGATCTTTTAGCCACTGGCTATGCATAAAGGAGGCTTCGCTTTGATTCAGAATGGCGATGCCAGCGGGGTTCCAATAAAGGCTGGAGACATCGTCCGCCATCGCTGTAAACGCTTCGCCCATGGCGACTGCCCGCGCGCCTACCGGGATGCTCAAGACTTCACCGCCAGAGGTGCCGCCCACGCTGGACGCCAACACCGGCGCGACGCTTCCGACCATAAGGACCATCCCCCACACGATACGTTGATTCATTCTCACGGTCCAAAGATACCTCCCGAATGTTACGCACCTATGTCGTTCACGTTAATTCTTTGTTAACTGCCTTAGTCTGATACGGGACTTTTAGCCCTATTGTTAATAGATGTCAACTCATCATTTTCTAAACTTCTGTGAGTAATAAACATATTGATAATTCAATATGAATTGAATTCACATGTGAATTCTTGAATTCTGAATGTGTTGGCACAAAAAGCTTGGTGGTGTGAAAAGATTTCACTTGATAAACCCATAACCTTTGACCTATAATAGGTATCGCAATGAACGGAAAATTCTCCATTTCGATGCACCTTTGCACTTGGGTATCCCGTAAGGGTTACCTGCAGGGGGTGCTTTCGGATTTGGAGAACTGACCGAGCCAACAAACTAGACATCCAAAACCCAAGGCACCCCGCCACTGAAGCAATGGCGGGGTTTTTTGTTTTGGTGGTTGGAGGCCTGGAGAAGGAGTCAGAAAGAGAGTTATACGATGAGCATCGAAGACGCCGCCACAGAAGTCCTGGTGAGCCAGCTGGATATCGCCAGGCAAAGCATCGAAGACCGGGACAGACGCATCTGGGAGCTGCAAAAAAGAGTGGAACTCCTGGAGAATATGCTGAACCGGCTGGCCGCCCAACGCTCAGGGGTTCCTGCGCCCCAACCTCAGCCGGCCTACAAAGCCGTCCCGAGAAGGTGGACGGTCCGATGATCCTTATTTCACGAATATTTTGGGAACGTTAGGAAGGACGCGCTCCAGGTCAGGAACCTCGAACTGTTTCCCCTTCGTTTCTAATTCCGCTTCATGGTCTTTCCACACCTCAAAGAGCATCTGGAAATTGATCGTGACGTAGGGGCTCGGGTCACTGGCTAAAAGTACGTCGTTGTTGTGGTAATTGAATGCTCGGTCCATCATGTACCCGGCATGAAAATTAATCTCCATTAAAGGTTTGATGTTCCACGAAAAGCCGGCGCCGGCGCGAAGTTCCTGATAATCGACAAGCGCGTTATCCATCGCCGGATTGCCGCGCTTGGTCCCGAAATTGGGCGCCACACGGAAGGTATCCCCTCTAAAATCTCCTCCTACGAAAACATGCAGATCATCCCGCGCCTTGTATTCGATCTGAGGCTCCGGCAGCATCATCTTCATTTTCCAGCGGTCATTGATCTGCCAGCGAAACCCCCCGCCGGCCAGATACGGATGCTGCCGCCACCGGTTGATGCTGACGCCCGCCGCCCACTGGAAGTTCCGGCTGACCATATGGCTGTAACCCAAGGCCATGGGATAATTGAAGTCATCCATATTTGGGGGTTCTTCATAATCGGAGTAAAGTCCCGGCCTCGCCTGAATCCGGATCATGTCCTTGTAGGAGAAGCGGAAGTCCAACGCCAAGTAGGCGTTCAGGACATGCAGGTTCTTCGGCAAGAAGGCGTCGTCGGCGCGCTTGAAATCGAATCGTTCCCATTCCACTCCGCCCCGAATCAAAAACGCGTGCAGGCATCGCGTCGTGATGAGCTGACGGATCAGGACTTCACTTTCCGACACGCGGCCGTAGCTTCCGTTGCCGAGGCTTGTTTTTCCAGGCACAACGTAGTCGTACTCGGCGGTGGTTTCAAGGGAGGTTTTGGTGCCCAGCCACTGGATCTTGTCGCGCGATGGGCTTTTGTCCTCGGCCGGCTTCGGCTCAATTTCCGCATGCGCAGCGCTCAAGATCAGGATAGACAGACTCAAATAAGACCAACGAACCACAAAGGGACCTCCTTCCTATGTATAGGAGTCCTTGGGCAGCGTGTCCAGGGCTATTAATCAGGTAAACAAAGGGCTATGGGGCGGGAGGTTCGAGGCGGTAAAGAATGACGAATACGGGACGGTCCTTCGGAGGTGCCGCGACGGTTTTACTCTCGGTGGCCGCGTTTGTTTCACCCGCCGCGTGGGTCTGAATGCGGCCGGGCGGAATACCGTAAAGCTCGATGAAGGTGTCGCGCAGGGCCTCGGCGCGCCGCACGGAAAGGTCCCGGTTAAAAGCCTGAGGTCTAGCCGGGTCGGGATTTCCCTCGATTTCTACGTGGACGAAGGGGTACTGTTTCAGTAAGCGTGCAAAGTTTTGGAGTTCGGGCGCGTTGTGCGGGCCCCGCTTGACCACGGCTTTCCCCTCGCCGAACTTGATGTCGAGAGGAAATACCCGTTTTGTCAACTGGACTGCCTGCCCGTGGTCCGCGGCGGTGCTCGAAACCGACACCGCCCGAAGCAAAGCGCCGGTGAAAATCACAAATCCCAGGAGCCTACCGGCTCGTTGCATCCCGCTCACCATATATTAAATGTACATTTCTCTGATCCCTGGTACAAGCGCGTTCAGCACCGCCAAGCCCCCCTGTCATGTAATAGAAACGTAACATAGATCTATCATCCTTAAAGTATGAAAGAAGCGCTTAAGAAATTGAAACACATCACGGATACCGATAAGGTTCTCAAGCATGCCGGCATGGCCATAATCGCCGGTTGCATGGCGGGTTTGGTCGCGGCATTGATCCGCAGCAGCTTTTAACGGGCGACCATCCGGCGAAGCTTCAGGGCGAGTGTCAGCTGGCTGAACCCGAAAATAAACGCGTATCCGCCCATCAGCCACATGAGCGCCATGACGCCGAGGCCCGGGCTCAACAACAACGG
>JBGPLV010000150.1:0-5261 GCA_041486625.1 Elusimicrobiota bacterium | reverse complement strand
GATCTGGTTTTAATTGATGGGGGGAAAGGTCAACTCAGTGCAGCCGTTGAAGCTATAAAAAACGTCCTCCCCGGCGGTCGTAGGCAGGGGATCCATAGATCCCCGACAGGGGCACTCGGGGATGACGGCTAGGAGCTCTGTTCCTTATCGACGATGGCAAAGCTAAAGACGGCTTCCGTCACGAGCTGTCCTTCGACAAAGGCTTCCCCTTTCGCCTTGCCGAATTTGTCGCGCATCTTCAAAATCTCAATTTTGAGTTCCAACCGGTCGCCGGGTACGACGGGCTTTCGGAATTTGATCTCTTCCATACCCATAAAAAAGGCGAGTTTGTTCTTCGCCTCGGGTTTGGAGAGAAAAAGCGCGCAGGCGACCTGCGCCATCGCTTCGACAATAAGAACCCCAGGCATAATCGCATGCTCTGGAAAATGGCCTTGAAAGAAGGGTTCGTTGCCGGAAACGCATTTGATGCCGGTCGCGGACTTGTCGGGTTCCGTGATCGTGACTTTATCGATCAAGAGAAACGGGAACCGGTGTGGGATCGTTTTCTTTAAGGCGTCGAAATCAAGAACGGTTGGCGGCATAGGCAGTCTCCGTTAGGAACTTTTCTACAAGAAGTTTGACGAAATTGATGTTGTGGCCATGGCCAGGCCGGACGGCGCGGACATGTCCTTTGAGGCGATAGCCGAGCAGAAAAAGGTCTCCTAAGAGATCGAGGGCTTTATGCCGGGCAAACTCATCCGGGAAACGCAGACTTTTTTCCTTGTTGTGAATGCGATCCAGTCCGATGACGACAGCGTTATCGAGAGATCCTCCTTTGGCCAACCCTTGCTTCTTCAGTGCCTCGACTTCGTAATCGAAACAGAAGGTGCGTGCAGAAGCGATCTCCGCGCGGTAGCGATCGGGTTCGATGGTCACCGTGAATTCTTGCTGTTGGATGAGCGGATGTTTATAAATGAGAATCGTGGTCAACGTCAGTTCTTCGGCTGGTTCGAATGCAATTTCGGTCTCCCCGCTCTTGTATTCGAAGCTTTCGGTGGGTCGGAGGACCTTGCGCGGCGCGTTTTGCTCCACGATGCCCGCTTCCTTGAGCGTGTCAAAGAAAACCCGACTCGACCCGTCAGCGACCGGGGGCTCGTTGGCATTCAGTTCAATGACGAGATTGTCGATGCCCAGAGCATAGACGGCCGAGAGCATATGTTCGATGGTGTGCACGCGCATGGCGTCATTGCCGACGGTGGTGCCGCGGATCACGCCCAGGACGTTGGAGTAAAGAGCCTGGATGCTGGGGTGGCTGGGAAGATCGGTGCGGACCAGCGTGACCCCGTGATTTTCCGGAGCCGGCTTAAAAACAGCTGTGCACATGTTCCCGGTATGAAGGCCAATCCCTTTGACATCCGCCTCTTTGGCGATGGTTTGCTGAAAGGAAGTCATAGAAGTTTCTTTCGTACTTGTTTGATGGTGTCGTAAATTTCTTCAAGCTTGCCGAAGATGGCCTGAAGCTTCATGGCTTGCTTAAGCGGGCGCGCGGGGCTGCCAAAGAGCACTTCTCCCGGCGCCACATCGCTCATGACGCCGGATTGGACCGCGATCTGGGCGCCGTCGCCAATCGTAATATGCCCGTTGATTCCGACCTGGCCGCCCATCATCACGCGGTTGCCGATGCGCGCGGAGCCCGCGATGCCCACCTGTCCCGTGATGAGGCAATCCCGGCCGATCTGGACGTTGTGCGCGATATGAACGAGATTGTCGATCTTGGTTCCGGCGCCCACGCGGGTCTCCCCCATCGTCGCGCGGTCGATCACGACATTGCCCCCGATTTCGACATCGTCCTCAATCACGACGCGTCCGATTTGCGGAATTTTTTGAGGATGGCCAGCCTGCGGCACAAAGCCATAGCCATCGCACCCGAGGACCGTTCCCGCGTGAATAATGACGCGGTCTCCCACCTGCGTGTCTTCGCGAAGAACGACATTCGGGTAGATCAGACCGTTGACGCCGACACGGACGTTGTGGCCGATATAGCAGCCGGGATACACAATGGTCCCCGCGCCGATCGTGGCGGTGGACTCGACATGCGCTTTGGGATGGATGCCTTGGGGGTGGTGCTGTCTCTCGCGGTCGATCAGCACGAGAATCTGCGCGAACGCCGATTGGGGATTCTTCACGCGAATCAGCGTTTTTCCCTCCGGTAGCTTGGTCCCGTTGGTCTGTTGAGAGATGATTACCACACGAGATTTGGTCTTTTGGAGTGACTCGATATATTTGAAGTTATGGAAAAAGGAAATCTCGCGCTCAGAGGCCTCGTTCAGCCCCGCGGCGCCTTCGACCAGGACGGTTCCGTCTCCCAGTAGCTCCCCGCCCACGGCGGAGGCGATGTCCTGAGCGGTCATGCGCATTATTGTTCCCCTTGCTGCATCCGTTGGATGAGCTTGTCGCTCAGGTCTACGGTGTCTTCGCCGTAAAGCACGTACGATTTATCGAGAACGACCGTCACGCCCTCGTCCCGCGCTAGTGTCTGGAGAACGGCATAGATTTTGGACATCACGCCGTAGGTTTTCTGCGTTTGCAGAACCTTCATGTCGGCGACGGCGTTGCCTCGAAAGTTCTTAAATTCGGCCGTCTGACGTTCCAGAAGCTTTTTGTTCGCGTCAATGCGTTTCTCCAGCGCCGCTTGCGCCTCCGGATTCAACAAGACGGGGCCCGTGGTCGCCGCCATGAGATCCAAGAGAGTGCCCTTTTTTGAGGCGTCCCCTTTCATCCCCGGGAGCTGGCTTGATCCTTGGACACGCTCAACGATTGTCGAGGCGTCATGTCCAGGAAGTCCGGCGAGCGGATCTTCCAACGGATAGGGTTCGACCACCGGCGTCGTAGACCCCTTGACGGTGGAGGTGCTGATGACAGGCGCCGGCGCGGGAGCGGGTGCCGGCGAGAGATCCGGAACATTGTTGGTGGGTACAAGGACCGCGGCCCCGCTTTTTCCCTGGCTAAGCGCACTTTCGTCCGCGGAAATCTGTTGCCGGATGGTGTTGATGCGGTTCTGGCGCTGGCCGAGTTCCCGCTTGCGTTTTTCAATCTCCCGCAGAAGGTCGCCTTCGGCAAAGGACTTTTCCGGGTAGGTGTCGAAAACTTTTTGCAGATCGACATAGCCGACCCGCGCCGGTGTTAAAGATTCAAGCGGAATTTCCACGGCCGTCAAACGCGTCTGTCCCGCCGTCATGAGAACCGCTATCGCGATGAGCGTCCATCTTTTCATTAAAAGAGACTCCCTACCGTAAAGTAGAATTGCGATTGTGCTTCACCCGGTGCCGCGTTCAGCGCATGGCCCCAGTCTAGGCGCAAAGGAAAAACAGGGGTCTTAAACCGGATTCCAATTCCAAACCCCTGCTTGAGCCCATTCTGTCCTGAACCCGTTCTGTAGTTGATGTCCGACGAGTTGTTCCACGAGCCTCCGATGTCGTAAAATAACACACCCTGAAGGAGCGTTTTACCCCGCTCATCCGGCGCGATCGGGAATTTATATTCTACATTATAGACGGTGGCGATCTCCCCCCCGTCCAGGACCCCGACGCGCCCCAGGTCATACCCACGCACGGTGTCCGACCCTCCGATGTGAAACAATTCATCAATGATGTCATCCCGGCCGGCGCTCCCGTAGGGTTTGACCATCGCCCAGTTGCCATGCAGGGAAAGGACGAATTTCCAGAACGTCGGGATGTGAATGCTGTGGTCGAGGCTGGGTTTATAAAATTTAATGGTTCCCGCCGGGAAGAGGCCGCCTTCGGTGATGGCCACAGACGTGCGCATGCCTCGCGTCGGATCAAACTGGTTGTCGCGGGTGTCTCTCACGAACTGCTGCCCCAGGTTCGAACTTTTTTTCCTGACCTCCGAAATAGTGGTATCGGTGACCGCGGCCGGACCGAGGACCTGAGAGCGGATGTCATTGGTCTGGACGGGATTGGTGGGATCGTTAAAGACGTCAAAGCGGCGCCTCAGCGCGTAGGAATAAGTGAAAAGCAAATTGTAGATATCCGAGAAGCGCGGTCCCATCGTGACGCTTCCTCCGATGTCATGGGTTTTGTACGCATCACGCACCGTATTCAATTGCAGAGTGCGTGTCACGTTGAAGATGTCCAGCCCAAACGTCAGCGGTTTGCCCAAGAACCAGGGTTCCGTCCACCCCAGATCGAAGCTGTTCGTTCGGGCGCCGAACTGCCATTGGAGATTGATTCGTTGACCGCGCCCCAAGAAGTTGATGTGCTGAAGCTGAAGCGTCCCGATTAGCCCATCCACCGAAGAGTAGCCCGCTCCGGCTGATAAAATTCCCGGCTTCCCTTCCGTCACCGTGAAGATCACATCGGCTTTGTTCGGGGAGTTCGGCTGCTGCACATCGACGTCGACGTTGTCGAGGAACCCCAAATTATAGAGCCGTTCCACACTTTTGCGCGCCAGGACCGAACTAAAAGGCTCCCCCTCTTTCAGCTTGATCTCGCGGCGGATGACAAAATCCTTCGTATGCGTATTTCCCTCGATGCCGATGTGGTCGACGTACACCACTTCGCCTTCGGTGATTTTGAACTCCGTGTCGACCACTCCTTTGGCGGCATCCTGCAAGAAATCCGGCTTCACCTGCACGCGAATGTAGCCTTGGGCGCCGTAGATGTCCTGAAGTTTGCTCACGGTGGCGTCCATCTTTTCCTGATTAAACACCTCGCCCGTTTTGTATTGGATCGCCGGCGATAGTTTTTCGCTCGGGAATATAGCGTTGTTGGAGAATTTGGAAACGCCGAAGTGGAACAACGGCCCTTCTTCAATCGTGAGGGAGAGCGTGATGCGCGTTTTATCCGCATTGAAGGTCTGCTTCGGTTCCAGGACCTTGATGTTTTGATAGCCGCGGTTCTTATAGAACTTGGTGATCTCTTCGGTATCCTTGGCCAGTACGTCCTGCTTAAAGACCTTCTTGCGGCGAGTCTTCATGAGCTTCTTTATTTTCTTGAGCTTAAACGCGGCCACGCCTTGGATATCGACCTCGTCCACAAGCACCTGCGTGCCTTCCGTAACAAAGAAGGTGATCGTGACATGGTTCGTCGCATCGGTTGTGGTGAATGGTTCCACCTGGGCCGCGGCAAAGCCCTCATCCTTGTAAACCGACAGGATCTTCTCCTCGAGGTACTGCCTCATCTGGTTGTTCAGCGGGTGGGCGATGTCCTTGAAGGTCCCGTCCTTCCTCTTCTTGCTCGGCATCGAAACGAACAGCCCCTTGG
>JBGPLV010000149.1:0-5308 GCA_041486625.1 Elusimicrobiota bacterium | reverse complement strand
TTGTTTTGGAAGATCTTTCTTTTTTTGGGTTTGGTCTCGCTGGCGGGAGTGGTGCTAGGTTTCCTACTCACCCGGTTCTTGTACTGGTTGGGAGAATTTATGACGCCGGCCGCGACCCCTGTTTTACACAGCTTGCAGGTCCTGGCGCTGGCCGGAATCGCGCTCGTCCATGGAAGTAACGACGGCCAGAAGAGCATGGCGATGATGCTCTTGGCTTTCCTCGCGCTGGGGATGGGGTCAGACCCCTCCTCGACATGGGGTCTGACCCCATCCCCTCGCATGCCCTGGGTTGTTTATTTCGCCTGCGGCGGGGCACTCGCGTTAGGCGTTATTTTTGGATCACGGCGTATGATCCGAACCTTGGGCAAGCGGCTCTACCATGTCCAGGAATTACAGGGGTTATGCGCCCAAGTCTCGGCCACGCTTTTAGTCGGCATGAGTTCTTTGGCGGGGTTTCCCATGTCAACGACTCAGGTCATGTCCACGTCCATCCTGGGATCCGGCGTGGCGGTCCATCCGCGCGGAATCCGTTGGGAGCTGGTCTGGGATATGATGGTGGTCTGGGTGGTGACGATCCCTGCCTCGGCGGTCGTGGGAGGGTTGATCGTCGTTCTATCAAGGTGGCTTTATCATGTGGTTTCGTAAACGGTTTGATTTCTATCAGATGCTTCTCGACCAGGCCCGCATGAGCGAGGAGGGCATGAAGCTCCTCTGCGACTTTGTCCGCGGGCCCAGCGAATCCATAGGCAATCAGGTCAAGCAGGCGGAGAAGGACGCCGATGAACTCCGCCGCCGTCTCATCGACGCCATCAACCGAACGCTCGTCACCCCCATGGACCGGGAGGATATCTTCGCGCTCTCACGCAGCATTGATGACATGATTGATTATGCCAACAGCACGGTCGAGGAGATGATGCTCTTTCAAACCCCGACCAACCCGCATCTGGTCCAGATGGGAGAGGCGCTCTTCGACGGGGCTCGCGAGATCACGGCGGCGGTGGAATGCCTGCGTCATATGCCGGATGGAATGCAGGAACACATCATCCGGGCCAAGAAGTCAGAGAACCGCATGGAGCACCTTTATCGGGAGGCCCTGGCCGAACTCTTTAAGACAACGGACGTCGTGACCCTGCTCAAAATGCGCGAGATTTACCGTCATTTATCGAATGCAGCCGACCGAGGGGATGAAGCCGCCGACATCCTCTCGGACATCCTCGTTAAAAACACCTAGAAATCAATCTGTTCGTGCCTTGACACCTCTCGTTGGCGATTGGTATTATCGATCCATAGAATCAAGTCTGAACCGCTGGCTTTCATCGTTAGCGGTTCTATTTCTGTTTGGGGGATGTTATGGGTTTATCTCTTTTGCAAAGCGTCAAAGTGGGCGCCTATGTGATGAAGCATCGCCTCATGGGGACCAAGCGCTATCCCTTGGTACTCATGCTGGAGCCTCTTTTCCGCTGCAACCTCGAATGCGCGGGCTGCGGAAAGATCCAATTTCCAGAAGAGGACCTCAAAAAAAGACTCACCGTGGAAGAATGTATCCAAGCCGCGGAAGAATGCGGCGCTCCCGTCGTGTCGATCCCGGGAGGCGAACCCCTCATGCATCCCGAGATGCCGCAAATCGTAGCGGAGCTCATTAAACGTAAAAAATTCATCTATTTGTGCACGAACGCCATCCTCCTGGAGAAGCGCCTGCACGAGTTCACACCCTCCGCTTATTTGACCTTCAGCATTCACTTGGATGGCCTCGAAGGCACCCATGACCGGTCCGTCTGCCGCGAAGGCGTTTTTAAGATCGCGGTGAGCGCGATCAAAGCGGCCAAAGCCAAGGGATTCCGCGTGACAACGAACACGACCGTCTTTGAAGGGGTGAATCCCGAGGAATTCCATCAGTTTTTCGATTTCCTGACGAACGACCTTAAGACGGACGGCATTATGGTGTCGCCGGGCTACCCGTACCAGAAGGCGCCGGACCAAGAACATTTCCTTCAGCGCGAGCGCACGAAAGAACTTTTCCGTCAGATTCTGCGTCCTTCGGAGGATCAGGTCAGTTCCGAGCGTCAAAAGAGCTGGCAGTTCAACCATTCCTCCTTCTTTCTGGAATTCTTGATCGGCGAGAAGGACTATCAGTGCACCCCCTGGGGCAACCCGACGCGCAACGTCTTCGGATGGCAGAAGCCCTGCTACCTGATGTCTGATGGCTACGCGAAAACCTTCAAAGAGTTGATGGAGACCGTCGAGTGGGACCAGTACGGCACCGGGCGCGACCCTCGATGCGCGGACTGCATGGTCCACTGCGGCTATGAGCCGACGGCTGTGCTTGATTCCACCGCCAATTTTAAGAACATGTGGAAGTCGTTTATGGACACCCTGGGATTGAGCAAACCCAGACAGGCGACCGGCAGCCGGCCTCCGATGCGGGCTCTGCCCATCCTGAACCAGGAATCCCCCGCGAAGGTCGCCGCCCACAAGGCCGCTGAAGAGCGCGAAGCGGTAGGCGCTGGTCGGAACTAACGGCGCGTGGCTTCCCCTATGGTTCGTAAAGTCGTATCCGAAATCGTATCCTACGTGAACGGGGACCTCCTGGAGCGCAACGCGGCCAAGTTCATCCCCGGCCTGTCGCGCAAAGAGCTCTTCAAAAAGCCCCACCACTGGGATAAGATTTTTCCCGCCTCCGATCCTCTCATCCAGGGAGAGGAAGAACCCACGACCTGGCAGCTCAGGCGCTCCATCGAGCACGCCCAGAGGTGGCTCCTCCAGAAACAACATCCACAAGAAGGCCATTGGGTGGCCGATCTGCGCGCCGACACGACGCTCGAGTCGGACATGATCATGCTCTATATTTTCCTGGGGTGGCAGGACCGGTCCCCGGTGCGCGAAAAAATCCAGCGCATGGCCCGCTTTATCCTAGGGAACCAAAATCCGGACGGCGGTTGGGCTATTTACCGCAATGGTCCGAGCGATCTCTCCGCGACGTTTAAGGCGTACTGGTCGCTCAAGCTCGCCGGCTATGCGCCGGATGACGAACGTCTGACCCGAGCCCGCGAACGTTTCTTCGCGCTCGGCGGCATTCACAAGGTCAATTCGTACTGCAAGTTTTACTTGGCCCTCTTCGGTCTTTACGATTGGGCGGGCGTCCCGGCCATTGTGCCGGAGCTGATGTTTTTCCCGAACTGGTTCTACTTCAACATTTACGAAATGTCTTCCTGGACGCGGGGCATCGTGATTCCCTTGTCCATCGTGTGGGCCAAGCGTCCGAAGATCAATCCTCCCGCCAACGGCCGTATCGACGAGCTTTTCCCGGCCGGGACGCCCGCCTGGGTGCCCGTCGGCGGCGAGGACTTCAATCCTCCGGAAGGGTTTCTTTCCTGGCGCAAGTTCTTCCTGGAAGTAGACGCTTTCCTTAAAGATTTTGAAGGGCAGGGGCCTTATTTCCTCCGCAGCTGGGCCCTGAAGAAAGCCGAGCGCTGGATGCTCGACCACAACGAGCATTCCGAGGGCTTGTCCGCCATTTTCCCGGCGATGCTGAACACAGTCCTGGCGATAAAAGCGTTGGGATACGGCGATCACCATCCCGTGCTCCAGAAAAATTTAAAGGAACTCGAAAAGTTTTATATCGATCGTGCCCAAGACGGTCTTGAAATTCAACCGTGCATGTCGCCGATCTGGGACACGGCGATCTCGATGCTCGCTCTTTCCGAGTCGGGACTGCGCGGCGATCACACCGCGCTTGCCCGCGCCACGCGCTGGATCTTGGACCGCGAGATCAAGAGTGCGGGCGATTGGCGCGTCAAAAACACCACCGGCCCGATCGGCGGCTGGGCCTTTGAATTTGAGAACGCCTGGTATCCGGACATCGACGACACTGCCATGGTCCTTTTAGCCCTCCGCCGCGTCAAGCTGGAAGGGCCTCTCGCGCAAGCGCGGGAAAAAGCGTTCTTGCGGGGCCTCAACTGGATTCTATCGATGCAGAGCTCCAACGGCGGCTGGGCGGCCTTCGACGTGGACAACACTAAAGCGATCTTCACGTATATTCCCTTCGCGGACCATAACGCGATGATCGACCCGCCCACGGCCGACGTGACGGCGCGGGTGCTGGAGGCCTTGGGCCTAGTTGGATACGACAAGACGTATCCGAGCGTCCAGCAAGCCATCAATTTTCTGAAGCAGGAACAGGAAGCGGACGGCTCCTGGTACGGCCGCTGGGGTGTCAACTACATTTACGGCACATGGCAGGCAGTGCGGGGCCTCACGTGCATCGGCGAAAGCCCTTCGGAACCGTATATTCAAAATGCGCTGGCGTGGCTGGCGAGCGTCCAGCAGGCGGACGGCGGATGGGGTGAGCGCTGCGACACTTACGAGGATCCCAGCCGCAAAGGCATGGGTCCGAGCACGCCCAGCCAAACCGCTTGGGCGCTGATGGCCTATCTCTCCTGCGGCATCGTGGACGATCCCGCGGTTGAACGCGGCATCCGGTATCTTCTGAGCACCCAGCGGCCGGATGGCACTTGGGAGGAGACGGAGTTTACCGGAACCGGGTTCCCCAAAGTTTTCTACCTTGAATACACCTACTACCGTCACTACTTCCCGCTTCTGGCGCTCGGGATTTTCCAACGGCTGCACCGCCAGCACCGCGCCCGGCGCAAAGCCTCTCCGCCCCCCGTCGTCTCCGAAATAGTCTAAAATCATTCTTATGACAGCCTTGGTCACCGGGGGGACCGGATTTATCGGAAGCCACGTCGTACGCAAGCTCCTCGCAGAAAAAATCCTCGTCCGCTGCCTGATTCGAGCCACTTCGAAACGAACCAATCTCGACGGCCTAGACGTGGAATATATCGTGGGGGATCTTCAGGATAAAAACTCACTCAAGCTTGCCGTGAAGGACTGCGACATGCTTTTCCATGTGGCGGCGGATTACCGGCTCTGGGCGCTGCACCCGGAAGAGATGGCCCGGATTAATGTAGAAGGAACCCGGCAGCTTTTTCACGCCGCACAAGAAGCCGACATCAAAAAAATAGTCTATACATCGAGCGTCGCCGCCGTGGGGCGGCCCGCCTCACCCGGGTCGCCGCGGCGACCACCCTCTCCCGATGGGAGAGGGACGAGCAACGCGCAGGGTGAGGCAAAATTCGGCGTTGGCTCAGAGGAAATGGATCCCACTCCCGATCAGCTAGTTGGGCCTTACAAGAAATCCAAATTCGCGTCAGATCAACTCGCGCGCAGTTTTGCGAGCCGAGGGCTTCCGGTGGTTATCGTCAATCCTTCCACCCCCATCGGCAGCCATGACATTAAACCGACGCCCACG
>JBGPLV010000148.1:0-5330 GCA_041486625.1 Elusimicrobiota bacterium | reverse complement strand
GGCCCGGATGTGAAGCTCCGGCAACTCCACAAAACCGACCAAGGCCGCCGCGATCAGCATCTTATCCACTAAAGGATCCAGAAAAGTTCCGATCACAGTCACCGTCTCAGTCCGGCGAGCTATTTTACCGTCGTACCAATCCGTGAGGCTCGCGAGGATAAAGATGACAAGCGCCGCGACCCTCGTCCAGAAATGGTCAAAGACCATAAACACCATAAATCCCGGCACAAGCGCCAGGCGCAGGAGGGTAAGCTTATTCGCTAATGTCATTGAGGTGGGATGCGAATTTCGTTGATCGCGCCGCGGGCCCCCATCTGAATGTCTACGGGTTGGTCGTTCCAGAAAAGGGAGAGCGCCCGCACATTGCCGATTTTGAATTGAAAGGGGCCGGTTCCCGACCATTCTTTGACCGCTCCGGCCGGCAGAATGCCCTCAAAGAGAAGGTTGGTTTTGCTCGTCACGCGAAGCCAACTGTCGGCGTCCGCTTTAATGCGCACGGTGTGGGAGCTCACGGATGTTTTGGGGATGATGAGCCTGGATTGATGCGGGGACCGCCGCCGGATCCAGGGCATCGGGTTTTGCTCGAATAGGCGCGGGCTCACCGCATGATAGATCAACCACGCCGAGAGAAGCATAAGAATGGCTAGGCCGATGAGCTGAGGCATGGAGCTCGGCGACCAGCGGGTGGTGCGCGGCGCGGTTTTGAAGCGGGCGGCCGATTCTTGTTTTGGCGCAGGTGTCGCAGAGGTCTCGGAGGATGTTTGCACCACTATCTTTTGGCGATAGAGACTTAGGATTTCCTCTGACGGTACGCCCAGGAACCGGGAGTACAGCTTCAAAAATCCAAGCCGGTGGCTTTCCGAGGGAAGAGCGTTCCACCGTTCTTCTTCCATCGCTTCCAGGTAGAGGGAGGCGATGTGGGTCCGCTTGGTGCATTCGGCGATCGACAGGCGCTGGCGCAGCCGGCCTTGCCTCAAGAGTTCGCCCGCGGAATTTTTATTTTCGGTCGCCATGGATTCCATGAATCTCCCCCAGATAGGCATCGATCCGGTCAAAATAAATCGTCCAGCGGTTTGTGCCCTCCGGCTTTTCGATAAACCCTTTGATCTCGAGCTGGCTCAAGAGATCAGTCGCCCGGGCCGAGGAACCAAAATGGGCCTTGAGAAGATCCTGCGAGACCCTCTTGCGTTCCAGCACCAGCATGAGGGCTTGTTGGATATCGTCCAGTTCTTCCCCTCCCTCCGAGCCATCCGCGTTCCGCGTGCTAGCCGTCGGCGTGAGCACCCGCTCATAGCTGGGCGTCCCTTGAGCGCGCACAAAATCGGACACGGTTTGGACTTCCTTGGTCGTGACCAGCCCGCACTGAAGCCGCGACGGTTTGGGCGCTCCCGGCGGTAAAAAGAGCATGTCTCCCTGGCCGAGAAGACTTTCGGCGCCCATCGTATCCAAAATGACGCGCGAATCCGTTTGAGAAGCCACCCTAAAGGCGATGCGCGCCGGAAGATTGGCTTTGATGACGCCGGTAATGACGTCGACGCTGGGTCGTTGCGTCGCTAAAACGAGGTGAATGCCGACAGCGCGGGCCATCTGGGCCAGCCGCTGAATGGAGATTTCAACTTCCTTCGCCGCCACGGCCATCAAATCGGCCAGTTCATCGATAATCACGATGATATAGGGTTCCGGTTCTCCGTTTTCGGCCGCGATCTTTTCATTGTAGTGACCGATGTCGCGCGCCATCACACCGGCGAATTTCTTGAAGCGGTGGTCCATTACCTTAATGACGCCTTCCAGGGCTTTCGACGCCTCCTTGGGGTCGGTGATGACGCGGCAGTTCTCGGGGTTCTGGTTGGGGTCAAAAAGATACGGGATGCCGTTATAGAGCGGCAGCTCAAGGCGCTTCGGATCAATCATGAGGATTTTCACTTCCTGGGGTGTCGCGCGGTACATGAGCGACATCACGAGTGCATGGATGCAGACCGATTTTCCGGCGCCGGTGCTCCCGGCGATCAAGAGGTGCGGCATGCTCGCCAAATCAGCGATGACAGGATGTCCTTCGGCGTCCTGGCCCAAACCGAGCGCGAGTTTGGACGGATGGTTCTGAAAATCAGGAGATTCAAGGACTTCGCGCAGCCGGACCACCGCGCGATTCGGGTTGGGGAGTTCGATTCCGACGGCGGACTTCCCCGGAATGGGAGCCACTATGCGCACGCTCATCGCTTTCATCGCCAACGCGATGTCATTGGCCAGACTGGCGACGGCCTGAACTTTGATCCCGGGCGCAGGCGCAAAATCAAAACGGGTAATGATGGGCCCCGGGTGAATTTCGACGACTTTCCCCTGCACCCCGAAATCCGCCAGGGTTTTTTCTAGATGCTGGGCGCTGGACAGAAGGTCTTCCTCCTTCGTCACCACGGGATGGCGATCGCCGGCCGTTAATAGTTCAATCGTGGGTTTGTTGAAAGGTGCCATGTCCCCCTCATCCGGCCTGCGGATGCCTTCTCCCTGAAGGGAGAAGGCAGGGCTTGGCCCTCGCCCTTTAGGGAGAGGGTCGGCATAGCCGGGGTGAGGGGCAGCATTTTTCACGACAGCCGGCGCCGAACGGATATCAGGCACTCCTTTGATCACTTTGGGCATCGCTTTTGGAATGCTCTGCTCCTGGGCTTTGGACTTTTGAATATGGACGGCCTGCCTCCACTCCCGCCAGTCATTGATCAAACGCTGCCAAAACCACTGAACGAGATGCTTTGGTCGGGTTCCTGAACGCCACATGAGAACGGCGACGAGCACCGTGCTCGAGATGAAAAATCCGCCCCACCGCCCGAAGAGTTCGACAAAGAGCTGGGCCGCGAATTTGCCGGAATACCCGCCGGGGTTTTTATCGAGAAAAATGGTCCCGAACGAGGTGAGCAGCGCGCACGCCGAAACCACGAGCAACCCGTCCACGAGCACATACCGCCAGGGTCGGCGCTCCTCGCGGTGGAAAATAAGGCGGGCACCGCGGTAACCCAGAAGTCCCCAGAGGAGATAACTCCCTTGTCCGAAAGCCCGAAGCACGGCGCGGGCGAGCATCTCCCCGGCGACCCCGGAGTGCCGCGGCCAGAGCGTGCAGTAAAACCCAAGAAGGCTTACGGCGGCCAGACAAAACCCGGAGAATTCCGGGGACGTGTGATGTTTCGTTCTTGCGTTGTCTTTGCGGTAGGCGATACGGGCTCGAAGGCGTCGCCAATTCATCATGCGGGCTCGAAGTGGAATAATGTCTGCCCCGCGGTCACGGGCCGCCCATTTTCCGCCACGATCTTCACGATCCGGCAGCGGGATTCCGCCTTGATCTCATTCATGACTTTCATCGCCTCGACGATGCACAGGGTTTGCCCAAGATCGACCGTATCCCCTTCTTTGACGAAGGGGACGCTGGTTGGCGAAGACGCACGATAGAAAACTCCCGCCAGCGGGGTAACAATAATTTGGGCATTCAAAAGTTCCGGAGCCGCTTGGACCGGCCTGGCCTGATGGACCGGCGGGCTCCCTAAGCGCCGGGTCAGCTTGATGCGGGTGTCTTCATCCTTCAGCTCGACAGCATCCAACCCTTTCTCCAACATGAACTCATAGAGTTCTTGAAGCGGCTCGAGCTCTGGGCTTAATGTTTTCTCAGGTATTTTATCGTCCTTCGCCACAATTCCACTTAGAAACGGCGACGTGGTCCGCGATCGCGGTCGCCAAATCCGCGTCCGCCGCGAGAGTCCCGATCATGTCCGCCGCGGCCCGCGCCGGCGCCTTCGCGCCGTGGTTCATTTTCTGAACCGGGGTGCGTGACGGCTTTACGGGAGAGATTGATGCGTCCCTGCGCGTCGACTTCAAGGACCTTCACTTCAATCTCCTCGCCTTCCTTCACGACATCTTCGGCTTTCTCAACGAACTTATCAGAGAGTTGACTCATCCGGATCAGCCCTTCTTTACCGGGGAAAATCTCGACAAACACGCCGATGCCCATGATCCGGGTCACTTTCCCTTTGTAGATTTTGCCGATCTCGGCTTCCGCCGTAAGGCCCTCCACTTCTACTTTGGCGCGCTGCACGGCCACCGAATCGATCGAGGAGATGTAGACCGAACCATCGTCTTCCACTTCGACCTCGGCGCCCGTCAATTCGATAATGCGACGGATGTTCTTGCCGCCGGGACCGATCAGGGCTCCGATCTTGTCCACCGGGATCTGGACCATGATCATGCGCGGAGCATGCACGGAAAGCTCGGGTCGGGGCGCTGAAAGCGTCCCCAGCATGTGCTCGAGCAACTTCAGGCGGGCTTGCCGCGCCTGCTCGAGTGCTTCTGTCAATATGGCCACGGAAATCCCCGCGATTTTAATGTCCATCTGAATGCCTGTAACACCGTCCGGCGTTCCGGACACTTTGAAATCCATATCACCCAGATGATCTTCCAACCCCTGGATATCGGTGAGGACCGCGTATTTGTCTCCTTCCTTGACCAGTCCCATGGCGATCCCTGCCACCGGTTTTTTCACCGGCACGCCGGCATCGTAGAGCGCCAGCGTACCGCCGCAGACCGAGGCCATCGAGCTGGAACCGTTGGATTCTAATATGTCCGAGACAATGCGGATCGTGTAAGGAAAATCCTCTTCGGAGGGCAGAACCTCATAGAGCGACCGCTTAGCGAGCGCGCCATGCCCGATTTCACGCCGGCCGGGCCCGCGATCACCCTTGGGTTCCCCGGTGGAAAACCCCGGGAAGATGTAATGGAAGAGAAACCGCTCCTTCCACTCGCCTTGGAGCTCGTCCATGATCTGCATATCGGAAGGAGTCCCGAGGGTCACCGTCACAAGCGCCTGGGTCTGGCCACGGGTGAACAGCGCACTGCCGTGCACACGGGGAAGAACACCGGCGCGGGAAGACAGAGGACGGATATCTGTAAAGCCGCGGCCATCCGAGCGCTTTCGTTCATCGAGGATGAGCTTGCGCGCCTCTTCGTAAAGAACGCCTTCGAGCACATTGTCGATCGCGGATTCCGACTCCGGAAATTTTCCAGCGAGTCCCGCCTGAATCTTTTCTTTGACCTGTGACACTTTCTCATCTCGCGCGGACTTCTCACTGACCCGAACCGCTTCTTTTAGGCCGGCCCGGCTGATTTGATCAACCGCCTTCCTGAGTTCGTCCGAGATTGAGGGAGGCGACCATTTCATACCGCCTGTTTTCATTCCGGCGGCGAGCAGATTGAGCTGCTCACAGACGCGTGTATTTTCCTTCTGCGCCAAAACCAGAGCCTCCACGAGAGTCGCCTCGGGGATTTCATTGGCGCCTCCTTCCACCATGAGAAGG
>JBGPLV010000147.1:0-5392 GCA_041486625.1 Elusimicrobiota bacterium | reverse complement strand
CGCACATCGAGCCTTCGAGTGCCTGAGCGGAGGAGCGGGAGAACGGAAGAGCGGAGGAATGGGAGAGAAAAGGAAAAACGATGTCGTTTCGTCCGCTCATTCGCTCGCTCGCTCGCCCGCTCTGCCGGTTGTGCCGGCCTGGAACCCCGGCAATGCCAGGAACTCGGACGAACAGGTTGTCATCACCCAGAACTGGGATGAGATTCGCCAACTGATGTGGAATTACGTGGGGATCGTGCGCAGCGATAAACGGTTGGAACGGGCCTACCGACGAATTCAGCTTCTCCAACAGGAAATTCACGAATACTATTGGGATTTTCTGATCACGCCGGACTTGGTCGAACTACGGAATATTGCTACGGTGGCGGAGCTTGTAGTCCGCTCGGCCATGGCGCGAACGGAAAGCCGGGGTCTCCATTACAATTTGGATCATCCTGAAACGCGAAATCCCGAAGGACAAAAGGACACGATTTTATGTCGAACGACTTCATCATTATCCGCGGTGCCCGTCAACATAATCTAAAAAATCTGACCCTGAAGATTCCACGCAACCAGCTTGTGGTTGTCACAGGTTTGTCCGGGTCAGGAAAGTCTTCACTGGCTTTTGACACCATCTACGCGGAAGGCCAGAGACGCTACGTTGAAAGCCTCTCCGCCTATGCCCGGCAGTTCCTGGAGCTCATGGAAAAGCCCGATGTGGACTTGATTGAGGGGCTCTCTCCCGCCATCGCGATCGAGCAGCGCACCCCGTCCCACAATCCGCGCTCCACTGTCGGAACGGTCACCGAGATCTACGACTATCTGCGGCTCCTCTACGCCCGAGTAGGAAAACCGCACTGCCCGAAGTGCGGGCGCGAAATTAAGCCCCAATCCGCCCAGCAGATTATCGAGGAGGTGCTCAAGATCCCCTCTGGCGCGAAGATTGAGATCATGTCGCCTCTGATTCAGGGAAGGATCGGGACTTATCAGGAACTCTTTAAACGGCTCCGCCAATCCGGGTTTGCCAGGGTTCGGGTGAACGGCCAGGTTCTGGGGTTGGAAGAGGACATCAAGCTAGACCGGTACAAAAAGCACAAAATCGACTTGGTGGTGGATCGCCTGGTCATGGCTCCCGACATCCGGGAACGTCTGGCCGATTCTATTGAGACGGCGCTTCGCGAAAGCCGCGGCCTCGTCCTTATAAATCGCCCGGAGGGCGATCACCTCTACAGCGAACATCATGCCTGCACGCACTGCGGCACGAGCCTGCCGGAGATCGAACCGCGCATGTTCTCTTTTAATTCGCCCTACGGCGCCTGCGCGACTTGTGACGGTCTGGGCACGAAGCTGGAGGTGGATCCTGACCTGGTGATTCCGGACCCCAGTCTCTCTATTAAGGAAGGCGCCATCCAGGCATGGTCCAACCCCGTCACAACCCGTATGCACCGTTGGAAACGGTCGTGGGCGGGCTATTACGAGGAAATCCTGCAAGACGTGTGCAAACGGAATCATATCCCTTCCCACAAGCCTTGGAAGGAGCTCTCTAAAGAGCAGCAGAAGCTGATCCTTTATGGTGGAGGCTCTTACCGGATCCATTGGGGGAAGAACGAGCAGGACTTTGAGGGGGTCGTTCATCAGTTGGAACGCCGTTACCGGGAGAGCGAATCGGAATTCGTTAAAGAGGAAATCTTTAATCGGTTTATGCGCCGCCGGCTTTGCCCGTCGTGCAAGGGCGCGCGCTTGAAACCGGAAAGCCTGGCGGTAACGGTTGGGAAAAAGTCAATTTCGGAAGTGTGCGCTATGTCTGTGAAAGACGCGGCAGAATTTTTTGCGACCCTCACCCCTACCCCTCTCCCTACTCAGGGAGAGGGTGGCCGGAGGTCGGGTGAGGGTGGTCTCTCCGAGAAGGAAAGGACGATCGCCAAACAGGTCCTGAAGGAAATTAATGCGCGCCTGAGTTTCCTCGTCAATGTCGGGCTCGATTACGTGACGCTTGACCGCGAAAGCGGGACCTTGGCCGGAGGGGAAGCCCAGCGGATTTATCTGGCCACCCAAATCGGATCGGGTTTGGTCGGCGTCATGTATGTATTGGATGAGCCCACCATCGGGTTGCACCAGCGTGATAACGACCGATTGCTGGTGACCCTCAAACGGCTGCGGGATCTCGGGAATACGTTGATCGTCGTCGAGCATGACGCGGAAACGATTCGTGCGGCCGATTGGGTGATCGATTTGGGCCCGGGCGCCGGCGTCCATGGGGGCGAGATCGTCGCCCAAGGGCCGCTGAAGGCGATTCTGGCGGAGTCCGAGTCGTTGACCGGGAGGTACCTCAAGGGCGAAGAGATGGTTCCCATTCCGTCGACCCGCCGCTCTCACTCGTCTCGCTCTCTGGAAGTGGTCGGGGCTTCTCAATTTAACCTGAAAAACATCAACGTTCAAATTCCGCTCGGTTGTTTTGTCGCGATTACGGGGGTTTCAGGCTCCGGGAAGTCCACCTTTGTCCATGAGATTCTTTATAAGGCGCTCGCGCAAAAGCTATACCAATCCAAAGATCCTCCCGGGAAGTTTAAAGGCATAACGGGGCTGGAACACCTGGACAAGGTGATTGTGGTGGACCAATCGCCGATCGGGCGGACGCCGCGCTCCAACCCCGCGACCTACACGGGGGCCTACTCGGTGATCCGGGATTTGTTTTCCCAGCTGCCGGAAGCCAAGCGCAGGGGTTACAAGCCCGGGCGATTCTCTTTGAACGTGAAGGGGGGCCGCTGCGAGAATTGCGAGGGGGATGGGACGCTCAAGATCTCCATGCAGTTTTTGCCCGACGTCTACGTGAAATGCGAAGTGTGTCATGGGAAACGCTTCAATGCGGAGACTCTGCAGGTGCGCTATAAGGGGAAAGATATCTCTGAAGTGCTGGAAATGCCTGTGGAAGAAGGGCTTAAATTCTTTGAGAACATCCCGATGCTGGCGCGAATGCTGGGGACGCTGAACGAGGTCGGGCTGGGGTACATCGCGCTCGGGCAGTCTTCCACGACGCTCTCCGGCGGCGAGGCTCAGCGCGTGAAGCTCGCGACCGAGCTCGGCAAGCGGGCCACGGGCCGCACGCTGTATATTCTGGATGAGCCGACGACGGGGCTGCACTTCGCCGACGTCCACAAGCTCTTAGACTCGCTGCATCGCCTCGTCGGCGCCGGGAACACCGTGCTCATCATTGAACACAACCTGGATGTCATCAAAACCGCGGATTGGATTATCGATCTGGGCCCGGAAGGCGGGGACGGCGGCGGGCGGATTGTGGCGGAAGGAACGCCTGAAAGTATCGCGGTGTGTGCGTCGTCCTATACTGGGAAATACCTCAAACGTCTTTTACCCTCATCCGGCCTCCGGTCACCTTCCCCCTAAAGGGGGAAGGCCTACAGCTGTAGGCCCTCTCCCTTTAGGGAGAGGGTGGTCGCCGAGGCGACCGGGTGAGGGCTAATTGCCGTAGATGTCGTTGGGGTTAAGGAGGACGCCGTCTGAGGCCGGCGCGGGCGCTGCCGCAGGTGCGGCGGGGGCTTCGACAGGCTTGGTTTCAACGGTGGGAGGCGCCGAAGGCGCGGGGACCACGCCAGGCGAAGGCGCGACAGACCCCTGGAGGGCTTCAAGATTCGTGGCATCGGGAAGGTTGTTCAGCCCGAGCGGATCCTTGGGGTCAAAACCACCGGCACGAACTTGGGCGACCGACTGCTGGCCGGGCACCAAATCCTGCAAGGCGAATTCTTCGGGTGACGGGATCTCTTTGTTCGTATCGCTCTGCGCCACCGCCTCCTTCAATTCATTCTGCAGCATATGCTCGTGTGCGCCG
Source organism: Elusimicrobiota bacterium (assembly GCA_041486625.1). Taxonomy (GTDB): domain Bacteria; phylum Elusimicrobiota; class Elusimicrobia; order 2-01-FULL-59-12; family 2-01-FULL-59-12; genus JANLWZ01. Next base: position 1,569 of record JBGPLV010000147.1, on the reverse strand, counting down.
ATCATCTTTTTCAAGATCCGGTCGTTGCTGGGGTCCTTCTCCAGGAGTTCGTTCATGGCCAAAATCTGCTGGATGTAGTCGCCTTGGTCGCCCGCCCTCTTGGCTTCCTTGAGGATGGCGCGTTGCTCGCGGTTCAGCTGCTTCATCTTCTCGCCCCACTTGAGCGACAATTCAATCCGGTGCGTCGTGCCGAAGTCGCCAAAGCCGCCGTAAGCATAATCAAACAAGAACTCACGGAGCTTCAGTCCCACGCCAAGCCGCAGGCCTTTGCCTTCATCATTGGAGCCGGCATAACCTAGGCGCAGGGCGATGATCTCTTTAAACCAATATTCGGAACCGAAGCCGACGTACGTGGAATTGTCGTTGGGAATCGTCAAGTCCGCCGTCAAGTTCAAGGGGAGTTCTTTGACATGCATGGCGGCGGCGCCCATCTTGATTTTGCGCGGCAGAGGATCTCGTTCCGAAATGAATTTGAGCCCGGGCCCTAAGTTTAAAACTGAGAATCCCAAGCGGTACTCCCCGTCCCAAAGGTGGGATTCCAAACCGTACATCGCGCCGAGGTTCGCGGCAAAGGTCCCGGCGGATTCCCCCGCCAGGCTTTCGCGAAGGACCGAGCCCGTGAGTCCCAAGGACAGCCGGTCATGGACAAAGCTGGAGAGGCCGCCTGAGAAAATATAGGAATAGGCGGTTTGATTGCCGATGGAAGCGCCGTTCGCGTCATAGCCGGCGATATCGCCATAGCCCAAATACGACATGGAAGCTCCCGCCGAATAATTATCCCCCGGAGCTGCAAAGCCGAAATGTTCGTAATGGACACTTTCGATCAGCGACGAATGCATGAAAGCGGCCTCTTTTTGCTGCGCGAAGGACAGTCCGGCTGGGTTCCACGCCAAGGCCGCAGAGTCGTCCGCGGCGGCCGTGTAGGCTTCGCCCATGCCGATCGCGCGCGCGCTTACCGGAATCTTCAGGAGCTCGCCCGTCGTCGTTCCGGGACCAGAGGCGTACGACATGGCAAATGGCAAATGGCAAATGGCAAATGCAAGCAACAACGCTGTCATCCCCGAATGTCTCTGTCGGGGATCCATTATTGACGGCCTTGATGGATTCCCCGCCAGAACCCGCGGGGAATGACGATCAAGGATGCGGTATAGAGTTTTCATCGAATTATGATCAACTTCCCGCGTTTTTCGCTAAAGCTGTTCTTGATCTGGTAGATGTAGACGCCGGAGGCGACGTTGTCACCATCGGAGTTCTTCACGTTCCACTGAATATTGCCGTTCGAATCGGCACCGGAAAGCGTCTGCACGAGCTCGCCCATGATCGTGTAAACCTTGACGGTCGAGTCCGCCGCGAGACTTATGAAAGTGATCTTTGTGTGCCCGGCAGACGGCTTATAAGGCACGGGGTAGGCGTAAGCACCCGAAAGATTGGTCGAGACCAAACCGACGAGAAGGTAGACACCCGACTGGGTGATGTTGGCGGTCACCGTTCCATCTCCGTTATTGACCGCACCCTTTACCGCATCCAGTTGCGTTGGTGAGACATATCGGTAGATGTTCAAGGTGGATG